>JBAQHL010000444.1:0-1934 GCA_049288295.1 Desulfobaccales bacterium | reverse complement strand
TATATTATCAGCGACGGCACGGCCCAGCCTTTCCGGGTGAAAATCCGGGCCCCGTCCTTTGTGGTGCTGAACGCCACTGACAAGCTGGCCACCGGGAGGCTGCTCGCCGACCTCATCGCCATCATCGGCACCATGGACATCGTCTTGGCGGACGTGGACAGGTAGGGCGGGCGTCCCCGCCCGTCAGGGTTTTCGGTTTTCGGTAAAAAAAACGGTAGGGCGGGCACTGCCCGCCGAAAATAAAAGGTGGGCGATGCCCACCCTACATAGACGGAAAGACCTATGGTAAATCTCACCATCGACGGTCGGGCCATTCAGGCGGAGCCAGGGAAGACCATCCTGGAGGTAGCCAAGGAAAATGGGATTTTCATCCCTTACCTCTGCTACCACCCGGCCCTGAAGCCCATCGGTTCCTGCCGCATCTGCGTGGTGGAAGTTAAACCCGGACCGCCGCGGCCCCTGCCGGCCTGCGCCACCTATGTGGCCGAAGGCCAGGAGGTCGTCACCAATTCCGAGCGGGTCCTGGCCATCCGCAAAGAGTTGATGAACCTGGTCCTCATCAACCACGCCCTGGACTGCCCCATCTGCGACAAGGGGGGCGAGTGCGAACTCCAGGAACTCACGCACGCCCTGGGTGTGGGCGCGGTGGAGTATGAGGCCGAACCCCTGGCCCCCAACATCGACTTTGAGTCCCGGCTCATTGAGCGCCATCCGGACCGCTGTGTCACCTGCGGCCGCTGCGTGCGCATCTGCCGGGACCATGTGGGCGCCATGGCCATCAACTTCATGCACCGGGGCTACTACACCGAACTGGGCTCGGGCCTTCTGCCCCTGGACTGCGAGTTTTGCGGCTCCTGTGTGGACATCTGCCCGGTGGGGGCCCTCATCAACAAACCTTTCAAGTACAGCGCCCGGGCCTGGGAAATGGAGAAGACCGAGACCGTCTGCTCCTTCTGCGGCGGGGGCTGCACCTACACGGTGCAGACCAGGGACGGCCAGATCAGGAGGGTGGTGAACGAAGACTCGGTGCTCCTCTGCGGCCGGGGCCGCTTCGGCTTCCCCGTGGTGGTCTCAGATGACCGGGTCAAGACCCCGCTTATCAAAGAAAACGGCCAGTTCCGGGAGGCCACCTGGGATGAGGCCATGGCGTTCACGGCCCAGCGGCTCAAGGAGATTATTGACGAAGCCGGCCCCGCCGCGGTTTATGGCCTAGGTTCTCCCCGGGCCACCAATGAAGCCAACTATGTCTTCCAGAAATTTTTTAGGTCTGGGTTAGGCACCAACAACCTGGACAACCCGGCCCGGCTGCACTATCTCAAGGCCGTGCAGGCCATGGCCCAGGTCTTCGGCTGGCCGCAGATTTCCAAACTGGAAGGCCCCAAAGCCACAAAAGAGCCGTACCACTCCCCCTATCAGGTTGCCGAAGGGACCCAGGGGAGCGGCTTCGGTTTTGTCCTGGGCACCCTGGCTGAGCTTCCCAAGGCCGACCTGGCCCTGGTCATCGGCACCGACCTGACGCCGGAGTCGCCGCCCCTCGGCTGGGCCCTGATGGAGGCCCGGCAGAACGCGGCCTTCAAGCTCATCGTCGCCAATCCCCGCCAGACCAAGTTCGACCGCTACGCCGATGTCAGCCTGCGCTACAAGCCCGGGGCTGAACGGCTGGTGGTGGCCGGGCTCATGAAGGCTCTGGTGGCGGCCAACCCTGAACTGGCCCCGGCTGTCCAGGCCAAGGGTTGGGAAGAGGTCCAGGAGCTTACCAAGAAATACCCGCCCAAGGATTGGGCTCACCGCTGCGGCCTGGAGGATTTCACCGCCTTCGAAGAGGCCGCCCAGCTCATCCTGCAGGCCAAAGCCCCGGCCATTATCTTCGGCACCGAGCTTTTGGGGCAGGACAAGGGCGATCAAACCGCCCTGGCCCTGGCCGATTTTTTCCT
>JBAQHL010000443.1:0-3929 GCA_049288295.1 Desulfobaccales bacterium | reverse complement strand
CTGAAGGCCAGGCTGGCCATCTCCTCTCCCCCGGGCGGGGAGGGCGTCATCCTGACTATCCCAACCACCTAAATAGAAAAGGGTTAAACCGGATAAACCTCATATCTTTTTTCTTGTCAACCAGTTGATAATCTGCCAAAATTATGTGAAAAAATAGACAAAGCTATTAACCAAGAAACCGGCTCGGATAGAGACGCAATAAGGAGAACCAGCATGACTCAATTTAAAGTTTTGTTGGTGGATGATGAAGAAGAATTTGTCAAAACGTTAGGGGAGCGTCTGGAAATGCGGGGTATGGCCCCCGATACGGCCTTTACCGGCGAGGCCGCCTTGCAGCGGATTTCCGAGGAGCAGCCGGATATTATGGTCCTGGATATCAAGATGCCGGGGATTGACGGGCTGGAGGTTCTCCGGCGGGTGCGCAAGGCTTATCCCCGCATCCAGGTCATTATGCTCACGGCCCACGGCACCGAAAAAGACCAGGAAGAGGCCGAGCGGCTGGGTGCGTTCGCCTATTTGCGCAAACCGGTGGACCTGGAGCTGCTGACCAAAACCATGAGCGCGGCTTCCAAGAGACTGGAGGCCCTGTCCATGGCAGCGGCTTTTGCCCAGGCCGGAGATCCCGACACTGCCCGGAAGATTATGGAAGATGCCAAAAAACCGCAGAAGTAACGCGGGCGACAATAAATTTTTTCTTCACTATTCAGGGGGGCAGTCAATGCCTCCCCTGGGAACAGGCATGCAGGCCACCATCGAGATTAAGCGCCGCTTGATGGTGGCCATTTTATTTAGCCGCCCGGCAATGGCAGCCCCATCACCGGGGTTCCCCGGCAAACCGGTAATTCCCCTCCAGGAAGGCCTTTATATACCAGTTCATGATATGTTCATCCGCCATGATCATGTCCTTCTGGCGGGCGCAGGCCATGAGTCTCCCCAGCAAATCGAGCTTTTCTTCCATGAGGGGTTGAGGATATTTCCACAATTTGGCCACCACCAGGTCCCCGATAACTTCTGCATCAAAACCCAGATTTTCTAGAACCGTCCCCAGGAAACGGGCTCTGAATCCCCGGCGGATTTCATCAGCGGCCCCCCCTTTGAATCTGAAGCTGATGTAATTGTCACTGCGCACCTCACTCACCTGGGCATCAACCGTGGCGAAGTGATAGCCCAGCCGGGAACTGAAATTCAGATAATTTTTCGAAACAATGGCCAGGGTGCGCAGCCAGAAGTCTGAATCGTGGGGGGCCGGTGCGGCCAGAGAGCGGGTGAACACCGAGTAGAGCCCCTTGGTATCCATGGTGACGGGCCCTGCCCAGGAGACTTCGGGATGGCTGATGCCCTTCCAGAGAGCCCGCATGGGTATGGAGATGATGGCCTCGGGGGAGACAAACTGGGCCCGGCGTCCCTCCCGGATGCCCCCCCCCAGATCGATGAAATAAAGATTTAGCGGGATGTTGGTCTTGAGCCGGACCATGTAGGCTTCTTCGTGCTTAACCTGTTCCCCCAGGGCAAACATCTCGTTGATCCCCATTTCATGGGCAAACCGGACAATGTCGTGCAGCGTCTGACAAGAATCGGGGGTGAGTTCGCCCAACTTGGGATCGCTTAACTGCAGGGGGGTGATCCAAGCCAACACCCGGCGCAGGGTGGCGTAAATGGGCATCTCGGTGAGAAGGGGCAGCTTCTGGGCCCGAGGGGCGAGCAGCTCCTCCACCCGGCCCTGATAAACCCGCACATGGTCCGCATCCACCGTGATTTCCTGTCCGGACTTAATAACCTGGGTGGCAATTTCCGTATCCACCAGGGTGGGGACTTTGAACTCCCGGGCCAAAATGGCCAGGTGGGAGGTGGCGCTCCCTATGTCCACCACCATGGCTGCGGCCTTGTGAAAGACTACTCCATAGCGCGCCGAAGTGTGGCGGGCCACCAGAACCGCTCCTTCAGGGAAGCCGGCCAGGTCTTCGTCACTGTGGACTAGAAAAGCAGGTCCTGTGGCCGCGCCGAAACAGGCGACGGTGCCCCGGTCAATCAGGACGGCATGCTCCCTTGAGACAGGGGGCAAGGGAGATTCCGTCTGGAGGCGTGATACGGTGAGAGGCCGGGATTGCAGGAAAAAAAGTCGCCCCTCTGTATCTACGGCGAATTCAATATCCTGGGGCTTCCGGAAATGTCTTTCCAGCTGCTGGCCATAGCGGCCCAACAACAGCAACTCTTCCTGGGTCAAAGCCGGTTGCAGCTGCTCGAGGTCGGATACGGTTTCTTTATGGAGGCCCTCTCCCGCGGCGGCTGCCGTCAGGCGGAAGGGTTTGGGGTTGGTTTTCTGCTCCGCCACAGCTATATCCGGATTTTTGGCGAGGACATACCGGTCCGGGACCAGGCCGCCCTCAACGATGGTGGGGCCCAACCCCCAGGCCGCCTCGACCACCATCACGCCGTTACGGCTCCCGGTGGGGTCTTCGGTGAAGAGGACGCCGCTGGCCCGGGCCGGCACCATGGCCAGACAACCAACGCTCATGGCCAGTTCCCGGTGGGCCAGGCCTTTCTGGGCCAGGTAAACCAGGGCAGCAGGAGAACATTGACTGGCCAGAATCTCCAGATAGGAAGAAAAAAACTGCGGGAAGGGCACATTCAATTTGGAGAGGAATTGTCCGGCAAAGGAGCACTCCTGGTCCTCAAACAAGCCGCTGCTCCGCATGGCCAGGTGGGGTTGATAGCCCAGGGCTTGGGAGAGCTCCTCGTAGTGCCGGTTGACCTCCTCCACCAGGCGGGACGGGATCCGGGCCTCGAGGATCTCCTCCCGCATGAGCCGGCTCTTCTCGGTCAGTTCATCGAGGCTGTCAGGATTGACTTCCCGGATAAAAGCGGCCAGCTTCTGGTTCAGGTGGTTTTCCGCCAGGACCTGGCCATAGGCTGCGGCCGTAACCACAAAGCCGTCCGGCGTGGGAAGCTGTAAGCGGTTCTTAATCTCCCCCAGGTTGGCGTTCTTGCCCCCCACCTCCAGGAGGAGGCGCCGGTCAACCCGGCTCAAAGGCAGCACCCATAATTTTGCCGCCTGGACTGCTCTTCCGGCGATTTCCTGCTGAATGTTATTACTTATGGCTTCATAGATGGGAATCAAGGCGGCGTAACGGTTATTACCCAAGACATTTAATTCGTCAATAATTTCCTTGCTCTTTTCCAGGACGGCGCCGCTTCTGCTCCGGATGAACTGCATGTCAAAAACAAAGTCGCCGGCGGCCACCGTTTCCAGGCGGGACATGATTTCCAAGACATCGTTATTGAGTTCCAGCAGTCTTTTAAAGCTGAGATATTTTTTCTGAAAAACGTCCTCGCCAACCTCGGCGGCTTTGCTCTTCCGGCGTTTGAAAAATTTCAGGATATTCAAGGCGGTCCCTATTTTTGGGCAAAAAAAAAGAGCTCAGGCTCCCTGTTGCTGCTGACGCCATGCCAGCGCCTTGTCAACAGTTACCAAAATATGCTCTTTTTTAAAGGGCTTGGTTATATAATCAAAGGCATGGTGGCGCATGGCTTCCACGGCGGATTCGACTGTTCCATATGCAGTTATAAGAATAATAGGTAAATTCTGATCAATTTTTTTGACTATCTTTAACAGCTCAATGCCCTCCAACTGGGGCATGCGCAGATCGCTGATGAGCAAATCAGCATGATATGTCTTGCACCAATCAATGGCCTGATAGGGATCATTAGTAGTCATTACCTGGTGGTCGGTTTTTTCTGTTAGAATAAGCTTCAATAAATCTAAAAGATCTGGCTCATCATCGACAATGACAATGGTTGCTGTCATGAAAACTCCTTCCTAACTGAAAAGTGCCTTGACTGAAAAAATAGTATTATTTATGTCACAACTATTGCGAAGATGATATCTCCGGCCCCGAGCCTCCCATCTGGTTTTTCAATTTCCGATTTTC
>JBAQHL010000442.1:0-6631 GCA_049288295.1 Desulfobaccales bacterium | reverse complement strand
TTGGTGAACTTCACTACCCAGAGAACCCAAAGGCGCTATTCTGGTAATCAGGGGGGCTCCCAGCAATCCCTGAAACCCTGGAGGCCAGCCCTTTTTCCCAGGTCCTGTCGGCCCTGCTCGATGCCGTGGTTCAAGATGCCGGGAACTGGGCTATAAAAAGTGAAGAATTAAAAAATATTGACGCGGGACCGCCGATTTGGTTATTTTGCATTGTTATATATGCGTAGAACCGAATATTTGCATATCAACAAGAGGAGGGAAAACTCAATGGGACAGCCTGGGAAGCTAAAATGTGCGGTCATCGTACTTCTCAGTCTGATGCTCTCCATCTCCTCAGCATGGGCACAAAGCACCAGACGTCTGCATTACAGCACCCTGTTCAAACCTGCGACCGTGGGCACCATTTCCGGCGAGGTGTTGCGGGTGGCCCAGGTTCCTGCCGGCAGCGGCGCGGATTACTGTACCCAGGCCGTTCTCCGAACATCTGGAGGCGATATTTCCATCATCCTGGCCCCCAAGGGTTACATGGCGAAAAAAGGACTCACCATCGCCCCCAAGGACCGCCTGACGGTCACCGGTTCCCTCATATCAATCATCAACAAGCCCCTACTCCTGGCCACCAAGGTGGAAGGCGACCGCACCATGAAGCTCCGAGAAGGCACCGGCCGGCCGCTGTGGGCGGTGGGAGACGACTGGCATATTCACTAAGATGCCAATATTTTTACGTTTTGAGCATGGAGGGTAAAATGAACCAGTCACAGTCAGATTGCAAAACAGACTTGCTGTGGCGCGGTTTGCTGATTTCCTTTTTCCTGCTCATATATTCGGCTCCCTGTCAGGCGGCCCTTCATCCTCGTGGGGCTCTGCCGGAGTACCGCTTACAGGTCTCTTTCGACCTGCCCAGGGGGAAAGTCTTGGGGAGGGCCACCATCCTGGCTCCCCAGGGCCAAAAGTTGACTATTGATCCCGGTAACCTGGCCATCAAGGAGATCAGGAGCCGCGGGGAAAAAATCGCTTGGGGGGGCCGGCCAGGAAAGAATATTGTCCTGGTTTCCCAGGGCCCCATCCAGATTGACTATGAGGTTCATCTGAAAAAAACCGGCGATATCGCCATGGACCAACGAGGGCTTATCCTTCTCTCGGAGTGGTATCCTCTGGTGGAAGGGTTCTGCCGGTATAAACTCACCGCCACCTTGCCTTCGGGATACCTGGCCGTCTCCGAAGCGGACCGGGTCACCCACACCGAAAAAGACGGACAAGCAGAATTTGTCTTTGACTTCCCCCACCCCCTGCATGAGCAGGACGGCATCACCCTGTCGGCCTCAAACCTTTGGGTGGTTGTCAGGGAAAATCATAACAATATCGAACTGTTGACCTATCTTTTCCCGGAAGACGCGGACCGGGCTCCCCGTTACCTGAAACGGGCCAGGCAGGCCCTGGTCAAATATGAACAGCTCCTGGGCCCCTATCCCTACCGGCGGCTGGCCCTTGTAGAGAATTCTTTTCGGCTGGGTGAGGCTCACCCCACCTACATCCTCCTGGGACCGAAGCACTTTCAGAGAGATGATTTCGAGAGAATCTTGAACCACGAAATCGTCCATCAATGGTTCGGCTGCGCCGTGTCTGCGGATTACGACCGAGGCAACTGGTGTGAAGGCATGGCCGAATATTTCGCCAACTACCTCCTGGAGAGAGAAAATGGCCTGGGCTGGCAGTCCCGGCGGCGCATCCTTTCCAGTTTTCAAACCCACATGGAGGGGCGCCGCGAATTTCCTTTGCACAAGTTCACCGAGCGGGTTGATGATAATTCTCGCGCCATCGGCTACGGCAAAGGGGCCATGGTGATGCACATGCTGCGTCAACAGGTAGGTGATGGCCTGTTTTTCGAGGCTATGAGGTCCTTTTTTAAAACCAACCGGTTTGCCGTGGCTTCCTGGGATGACCTGCGAAAGTCCTTTGAGACTAAAAGCAGGCAGGACCTGTCCTGGTTTTTTCGTCAGTGGGTGGATGAGGCCGGCCAACCCCAGGTCAAGATAGACCAGGCTAAGCTCAAAAAAGATGGGGACGGCTATCTAGTTAAGCTGGCTCTGGCCCAGGAAGGCTTGGTGAAGCGGCTGGCCCTACCGGTGCGGTTTTTTGGTCCCCGGGGCAGCCAGGGTTTTCAGGTGAACCTCAGCCGGAAAACCGAAAGCTTTTCTTTTCGGCTGGATTTTCAGCCGGAGAAAGTAATCATTGATGAAAACTATGATATTTTTCGCAAGTTGGCGCCGGCCGAAAACCCGCCCACCATAGAGCGGCTGCTGGCTGCCCGGGATCTCCAGATACTGCCGCCGCCTTGTGGAAAAGACCGTTACCGGGAGGCTATTAACACTTTTACCGCCCAGGGCGCCCGGCTCCTGGATAATCCCACCGAGGCCCAGCTGCAATCGACCTCCCTCCTTATCTTGGGTCGAACTAACCCTTTCCTGAAACCTTACCTTAAGGAAAGTGGAACGCCGCAATGCCCCGTGGCCCTGAGGGTGAGGCCACACCCGCGGTCGCCCAACCTCCTGGCTGCGTCTTTTATTTCTGCCGACAAGGTTACCCCTGCCGTGGTTGAAAAACTCCTGGAGTATCCTTTTTTCAGCTCTTACTGCCTGAAAAAGGAAAACCAGTTTTCCCGCACCCTGGGGGAAAGCCAGCGAGGCATCCAGCTTAAGTTGCCCCACCCGTGTAATTGTTGAGAGGCATGGGGAAAAACTCAAGAACCGTGGGACGACAAAACAATGCATCCCGTACTTTGGAAAACTGCTTCCATGATCATCTTGTTAACCCATTTATTAAGGCTTATGTAAGCCATGCCTCAAAATTCCCACTTCAGACAAGCCAGTAAAAAGGGCGACCTCCTTTATGCCGTTCTCCTGTGCGCTTTGGCCCTGGTCTTCGGCTTGGTGCAGCATTGGTCTATGGTGCAGGCTTCCTTTATAGGGGAACTCCCGGCCTATCTGGATAAACGTCGGGTTCAAAGGCGGGCCGTTCAGTTTCAAGAGGTAAAGACCGTCACCCTGGAGCAGGCTTATCAGTTCTGGGAAGCGGGTGAGATCTTGATTATTGATGCCAGGCCTGTTGAGGATTATCGTGATTTGCATGTGGAGCGGGCCATTAACTTCCCCCCGGATAAGTGGGATGAACTGGCAGCTTCGCAGTTGGCGGGTATGGAAAAAGATCACCGAATTCTGGTCTATTGCAGCCAGGAAAGCTGCGATGATTCCCTAAAGCTGGCGAGAAAACTACAAACCCTGGGGTTTACCCGGGTATTGGCTTTTACAGGAGGCTTCCGTGCCTGGGATGAAGCAGGCCATCCGGTGGATACCAGCCGTTGATTGGCCCCTGCGCCTTTTGATAGGCATCGGTCTGGGAGTCGCTTTCTTGTATGCCGGGGTGCAAAAATACCTGGCCCCTGACGAGTTTGCCGAGGCCATCCTGGCCTACCAACTCCTGCCTGAAGCCCTGGTGGGGCTCAGCGCCGCCTTCCTCCCCTGGCTGGAATTAGCGGTGGGGGGCATTCTGGTTTTCGGCTACCTGGCGGAAACGGGCCAACGCCTGGCCTCCGGTTTGGGCCTCGGTTCCGGGAGTGGTCAGACGGTGGGGATGCTCAGGCGCAGCGCCCTGCTGCTCATCATGGTCCAGCTCCTGCTGTTTATCGTGGTTCTCCTGATTACTATGGCCAGGGGGCTCAAGATCGACTGCGGCTGCGGTCTTTTTTCCGAGAGGCAAGTGGGGTGGGCGGCCGTCCTGGAGGATTTCCTCCTCTTCGGAGCGACCGCCTGGGTTTATTGGCGGGAAGGCCTGACCGGTCAGGAAAAGGGGGTAACCATGCACCGGTCAGCCCAGATGTGACTTGAGACCGCGGGCTTCCTGTTGCTCCACGCGTTTGACCATCTCCATCAAAAGCCGCAGGGCTTCCTCTGCGTCCCGGTCCAGCACCGCGGCCTTGATCTCCAGCCAGTCTTCCTCGGTAATGGTCAACACTAAATTTTTGCTCATACAGAACCTCGATAAAGCTAATATCAGGTTCCAGTCTCATGGTAGCACAGGCTTTCCAGCCTGTGCCGGCGCGAGGCTTAGCCTCGCGGCTACAATGGTTTGCCTCAGGATCATGCCGGTTTATACGGATTCACCAGGTGGACCGGGACCGGCGAGGTGCGAATGACCTTTTCCGCCACGCTGCCGAAGACCGGGCTCTTCTGATCGATGTCGTCGTGGCCGCGGCCATGGGTGGTAATCACTATCAGGTCGGCATTTTCGGTCTGGATCGCCTTAAGAATTTCGGCGGCAGCGTCACCTTGAACCAGTTTGATGTCCAGGCGGGGGCAGGCCCTAAGTTCTGTTTCACAGATAGTCTTCATCTTCTCTCTCGCCCGCTTCAATTCCCACTCCTGAAAATGTTTCAAGTGATGTTCACCAGGCTCATGGGCGTAGCCGCCCCAAAAAGCTGTCAAATCCGTGCCCACATACAGCAGGATGATTTGCGCCTGATATTTTTCCGCCAGGGAAACCACATGCTTGGCAGCTTGCAAAGAGTTTTTTGATAGATCAGTGGGCCAAAGAATTGTCTTGATCATATAAAAGCTCCTGGCTTATTGGATAAACCTTTCTCCGCAGCAATCGCTCGGGGAGACCTGCCGGCCTCTTCTTAGCCGGCAATTTTCTGGAAACAAACCGGAGAGCCGGAAACCCCGTGGTCCACCTGCGAATCCGCCGGAACCTGTAACTGGGGGCTGCTGGACCGCAGTCCCTTGACTCCGCCTCAGCAACCGTAAATGAAGAAAAGTCCGCCGATACACCAGCATAAGCATAATTTTTTCATCTTTTTCATTTCATCTCCTTATGAGATTTGACCGAACCCTATTTCAACGGCACATTCTTGTAATCATTGTCCTTCCTTTTTCCCAGGTCTTTACAGAGTGGTTCGGGCCAGCGAAAATCCTGAAGCTTTTCAACCACAAACGACTCCTGCAATGACCTGTTTATCAGGCGCCGGGCATAGTTCCATTGGAGGTCTTGAAAAAGATCGATATCCTGGGGAGTGAATTGCCCGGATTCGATCTGCTTCATTTGGTTCCGCACTTCCGTGGGATAGGCCTCTGGTTTGACGCGCACCCGCACCGCCTCCCCGGTGGACGCCTTCTGGATGATGAACTCGCTCTCTTTTAGGGTGTTGTCAATATGATGGCTGGAGAACCTGAGCCGCGCTCCGGTGAGATAAGCAGCCACATCCCCCCCGCAGGCCGAGTTGTTGGAAACTATGCGCAAGTCAGTGCGGTCAATCACCCCGTCGGGAAAGAGCTGATTGAAGGCCATCCGCAAGGCTCCGGCGCTTTCCACCAGGCCCCCACAAAAGTGGCCGTGAAACTTGATAAGGTCTTTCAGGGTGATGGTTTTGGTCCTGGCGGCATAGCGGCCGTATTTATTGGTGGTGTCCCGGACGGCAAAGGCGGGGGCATAGGGGCCGGCCCCCAGCCAAGCAGGGGAATACCATTCTTCCTTGACCTCCTGTACCTCAGGGTTCAGGGAAGTCTTCCCGACCTCGGACCAGGCGGGCCCAATTGCCAGAAAAAGGGCGATCAGTGTGGCGATAATCCCTGACATTCTCTTAAGTCTCAGGCATCGATGGCGGATCACCGAGTTTCGTCCTCTGGGAATCAGGATGATGAGCAGGTGCAACCGCAGGAGCCGGCTCCACTTCCTGACGGGGCAGGCGCGGTTTGACTCGCCAGGTTTCTCACCGCATCCTTTACTTTCTCGATCTCCTCTTTCACCAGTTGGAGATTCTTATTCTTTTCTATGCCCAGCTCGGTGAGCACCAGATAACCCCGCACGGGAACCTCGGCCTGTTCCAGGATCCCTTTGGCGCAGGCCACCTCGCAGCCATCGATCACCACCAACTGCGGGATGTCCATAGCAGATTGCACAAAGCCGCTCAGATGAGCGCCGATGCCGGCCAGACAAAATAATTTACCGAAACCCTCCTGGGTGAGTTCCACCGCGGCCTGGTTCGAGAGCTGCCCGACATTGGAGCCCCCGGCGCAGGCCAGAATCATGGTGGGAACAGAGGGCGCACAACATTCTTCCGACATTAAAAAACCTCCTGTTGAAAAATTCACGTTGATTAAGACCTTGGTGCAGCCCTTCAGCATGACATCTTGCTATCAGACGAGCCTGTCTTGGTAAGGGCTCCATCAATAAGTTTGCTCTATCTAAATCTATATAAACGGATAATCGATTTCATGTCAATAAAATTTTCCTTAACTGACCCTCAAAAAAGATGCTCATGCTTCTTACGCCTCTGGACATGCTTACTAAGGATTACTGTGTGCAGGCCTTCCCATTCGATAAGCTGGTGGAAGACATGCTGCGCCGAAATGATCTTGAAGATTGTGGGCCCCATATACCAGGCTTTTAACCGGGGGGTGGTAATGAATGTAATCATTAACGATCTGGCTGAGGGTAACGCTCCCTTGCTGGCCCAGTTGATCGCCAAGACGTTTCTGCGCTAAGCAGAGCCTATGCCTAAAGGCCAATTGAAATTATGGTAAGAAGGATCACGAGGGGGGAGCCAAAAAATAGAACTCAAGGCTCAATAAGTTTC
>JBAQHL010000441.1:0-1710 GCA_049288295.1 Desulfobaccales bacterium | reverse complement strand
CCTTGGGAGAAATGCAGCCGCAGGCTTCAGCCTGCGCCTGTACAAACCAGCAACCTGAGCAACCGGGATAATTTTGGCAACTGACCAGAAACGACACCTTGTAAAGAAATCTTGGCAAAATTTCGGTTAGGTTGTTAATGATGTTTATCATCAAGTCACCGAAAAAAATGTCCCCTTTCAACCTTAAGCGAGGTTATTCAGGAGTTGTCCACAATATATCCCTGTTCCATGGCATAGCGCACCATATCCGCCAGGCCCTTTATTTCCAATTTCTTCATGATATTGTCCCGGTGCCGGCGCACAGTGAATACACTGATATATAAAAGCTCAGCAATTTCTTTGCTGTTTTTTCCTTCGGCCAGGAGTTTAACAATTTCCCTTTCCCGCCGGGTCAGGGGATCGGTCTTCCCTGGCCGCCGGACCAGATCCGCCAGTTTTTCTGACAGGAGAGGGGAAAAGAACTTTTGCCCCCTCCTGATGGCCTCCACAGCCTGCAACAACTCGGTATCAGCATCTTCCTTGACCAGGAAGCCGTCAACGTCCGCCTCCAAGCCTTCCTGAAGAAACTCTCTTTTTTTGTGCATGGTGAGGAGGAGGATCTTGACCAGGGGATAGATCTTTTTGATTTCCCTGGCGGCCTCCAATCCCCGTAAATTGGGCATGGAGATATCCAGGATAATCAGGGCGGGGGTCTCCTTTTTAAGCACCTCCAGGAGTTCCAGGCCGTCATTGGCCTCCCCCACCACCTGCAAGCCGTCGACTCCCTCAATGATTTTTTTAACCCCTTGCCGGAACAAGACGTGGTCATCGGCCAGGACGATAGTGTAGGGGTTCATGATTTTTCTCCTTCCGGAATGGTGGGGATGGTGAAATTGATCCGGGTTCCATCTTGTTCTCGACTCTGGATATTGAAAGCGCCTCCCACCATGTGGACCCGTTCCTCCATGGCCACCAGACCCATCCCCCGATGGGAGCCCCGGGCCCCGAACACCTGGGCCATATCAAAACCCTGGCCGTCGTCTTCAATGGTGAAATGCACCTGCTGGTTTGTTTTCACGGCAGTGATCGCCACCCTGGAAGGATTAGCGTGTTTGCCGATATTAGTCAAGGCCTCTTGGACGATGCGGTAAATAGTGGTTTGCACCGGCAGGGAAAAAAGCCCCTCCAGGTCCGCCAGATTAACCTTCCAGGTTATGGAGGGCTGATAACCGGCAAAATCCCTGATCAAGGTGCTCAGGGCCCTGGTCAATCCCAGATCCTCCACGTCCCCCGGACTGAGATCATGGTAAAGACGCCGCACATCCTGGAGTACCTCGTGGATGTAACTAAGTTGACCCCGAATTTCTTCTTTGAGGTTTTCCTGCTCCGGGGCCAGTTTCTTCTCAATAGCGCTCAAAGCCAGCTTCAAGGCCAACAGGGCGTGACCCAGCTCGTCGTGGAGCTCCGCGGCCAAACGCTTGCGCTCGTTTTCCTGGGCGGTGAGCAGCTGGTCGGCCAGGTGCCGCAGCCTCCTTTCGGAAACCCGCAGGGCTTCTTCGGCCCGGCGGTGCATCAGGGCCTCCACTATGGCGGGGGCCAGGCTCTCTACGGCTTCCTGATCCGCTTCGGTGTAGCCCCCGCCTTTGTTGCCCAGACCCAGAATTCCCAGGGTTTGGCCGCCGGACAAGAGGGGCATGCCTAAAAACGAATCGAGGGGGAGGTATTCTTCGG
>JBAQHL010000440.1:0-4822 GCA_049288295.1 Desulfobaccales bacterium | reverse complement strand
TGATCTTTGCCTGAATCTCCTCTTTGGAAAGGTGGGCGATGCTCTTGGTAATCTTTCCCATAACTGCCCCCTTTTAAATTTTTGGAGCAGTCTACTATATTACTCATTAGAACGCAACTTGGTATGAGAGGGCCAGGGGGCGGGGAAAGAAGGTTGGGTAGGGGAAGGCATGGGCGGCGCAGAAAAGACCCGTATGGCCTTGAGAAAAGCTAATGGGGGCGCCGACCGGGGGAATGTGTACTGAGGGCAGGACAATGAGCAGGGATATGCTTAGCGGTTATGGAAAAGATATCAACAACGAAGTAATGGCCTTAAGAGGTGTTGATAGAGGGCAGTGATCGCAATAGGGCACTTTGCCCAAATCCAGGTTACTTTAACGCATCGGGAGTGCCGCCTTCCTGGCCTGGTCTCTGCCCTGCCATTACACTCATTCGCAATGGCAAGACCCAAGTTTCATAGGCCAGGGAGTTCTCCAGCCTTACAGAAAACATTATGAGCCTTTTAGCGGTGGTTGAAACAGCTTCTTGGATTCCATCCCCCATTGAGTGAGGCTGTTCACCACATCAACGAAACGCGCCTCTAAACGCTCCACCCTGGCGTGAGGGAGGAAGTAAACCTGACCCAGGGTGGCGGTGGGCGAGATGGGCACGAAGATGGTGAATTTCCCATCGGCATGCTCTTCCACGATGAGGCCCATGACCCGGGCCTCGGAACCATACAAATCCACCAGGGCAGGGGCGAACTCGATGCCTTCCTGTCCAGCCAACTGTCGGCTCAGGTTCTTAAACATGACATAGCCGGGCAACCGTTGCAGCAAAAAGTCCTCCGCCCACTTTTGCACCAGCCGGCCAAACCGCATCTGGACAAAGAGCCCGGCCAGAAAACAGAAGGCCAGAAGGACAAACACTGCCAGAAGCGTTGCCAGAGCAAGACCCCCAACGGTTTTGATGGGCAACTTCCCGACTATGGGAGTGACGATGTTTATGAGGGTGGCTACGGCTATACCGACGAGAGCCAGAACTGCCACAACGGGCAATAATACCAGGAAGCCACCGATAATCGTGGTCTTGAGAAACTCTATAAATTTACTCATGGGTAAGCTCTTTAGTTAGGTATAGATAGGAGTTACATATCAAGATCGCCAAGCCGACGACTTTGCATATTCAGCTCACACTCCAAAACTTGACAGGGGGCGAGGCCTTTTTCGACCTCGCCCCGATCTCCAATCATGAGCCTCATGAGCTGATAACCTACTGTTCTTGATTCCCCCACAGCCAGCGGTAGGTAAGCCCAGCCAAAATGGCTCCGATGACGGGGGCCACCCAGAAGAGCCAAAGCTGCTGCAAAGCCCAACCCCCCACGAAAAGGGCAGGACCGGTGCTCCGGGCCGGATTAACCGAAGTGTTGGTCACGGGGATGCAGATTAGGTGAACAAGGGTGAGGGCCAGGCCGATGGCAATACCGGCAAAGCCTGCCGGGGCCCTGCCATCGGTGGCGCCAAGAATGACCAGCAGAAAGATATAGGTCAGGACCACCTCCGCCACCAAAGCGGCAAAAAGGGAATAGCCCCCCGGGGAATGGTCGCCGTAGCCGTTGGCGGCAAAGCCGCTGGCCACCAGGTCGAACCCGGGTTTTCCACTGGCAATAAGATAGAGCACGAAGGAAGCCACAATCGCCCCGGCAACCTGGGCGACAATGTAGGGAACCAACTCCGTGGCGGGAAAGCGATTGCCGGCCCACAATCCGAAAGAAACGGCCGGGTTGATATGGCAGCCTGAGATGGGACCGATGGTGTAGACCATGGTCAACAGGGTCAACCCGAAGGCCAGGGCGACCCCCATAAACCCAATGCCCAGGTGGATACTGTTGGGCGGGGCCGACATAAACCCAGCCGCCAGCACCGCGCTGCCGCAACCGCCAAAAACCAGCCAGAAGGTGCCGATAAATTCCGCGACAACTTTTTTCGTCAATCCCATAGTTGTTTCTCCACTTCTCAAACGTATTTTTTCATTGATCCGGATGGGACCATTCATTATCTGACGCCGCCACACCCATGTCCGGCGGCGCCAGCATATTTAGACAAAAGGTTATTTCCCCTGGTTGGCTTCGGTCAAGCTCTGCATCACCTGGTCCAGGTTAAAGGAAGCCGGCTTCTGACGAGGGGGATATTCCTTGAAGGAGACGATCATCTTGCCTACGTAATCCTGGCTGGCCACACCGACGATCTGGGCCATGCGCTCCATCCACTCGTAATAACCGTTGGCGTCCGTTGAGGCCCGTTCAAAGGGGTCCATGCGCAGGTCAAAGATCAGGGGCACCCGCAGGTTGACAAAGGGGTCCATCCACACCCGGAACTGCCGGGACTGCTGTTCCTTGAACACCAGCTTCCAGCGGTTGTAGCGGGTGGCCACCAGTTGGCCGTCGTCGTTCCAGTAGAAAAACTCCTTCCGGGGCCAGTCTCCGCCCTGGCCGGTGAGCATGGGCAAGAGGTTATAACCGTCCAGGTGGACCTTATAGGTCATATTGCCGGCTTTGTAGCCCTTGAGGAGATTGTCTTTGATGTCGGGCACGCCCGCCGCGGCCAACAGCGTCGGCACCCAGTCGGTATGCGACACGATCTCGTTGATGGTCTCCCCGCCTTTGATCTTTCCGGGCCAGCGCACAAAGCAGGGCACCCGGTAGCCCCCTTCCCAGTTGGTGTTCTTCTCGCCCCTGAAAGGGGTGATGCCGCCGTCCGGCCACATGTTGTAATGGGGGCCGTTGTCCGTGGTGTAAATCACGATGGTGTTGTTGGCGATCCCTAGGTCATCCAGCTTTTTGAGCAGCTGACCCACGTGGCTGTCATGCTGCAGCATGCCGTCAGCGTAGAAGTTCAGGTTGGATTTGCCGGCCCACTGGGGCGAAACGTGAGTGTGGTAGTGCATCCGGGAGGAGTTGAACCAGCAGAAGAAGGGTTTGCCGGCCTTTTTCTGGCGGTCCATGAAGTCCAGGGCCGCAGCCAGAAATTCCTCATCCACGGTTTCCATGCGCTTTGTGGTCAGGGGGCCGGTGTCCTCGATCTTGCCGCCCGCGGTTGCTTTGATTACGCCCCGGGGGCCGTATCGTTTGCGGAATTCCGGATCCTTGGGGTATGCCGGGTTTTCTGGGGCTTCTTCAGCATTGAGGTGATAGAGATTGCCGAAGAACTCATCGAAACCGTGGGCGGTGGGCAGGAACTCGTCCTTGTCCCCCAGGTGGTTCTTGCCGAACTGACCGGTGGCGTAGCCCAGGGGTTTCAGGAGTTCGGCCATGAGGGGATCCTCTTTGCGGATTCCCAGATCGGCCCCCGGCAGCCCCACCTTGGTGAGGCCGGTGCGCACGGGCATCTGCCCGGTGATGAACGCGGCCCGCCCCGCAGTGCAGGACTGCTCGCCGTAATAATCAGTGAAACGCACCCCCTCCGCCGCGATGCGGTCGATGTTGGGGGTCTTGTAGCCCATCATGGCGCCGCTGTTATAGCTGAGGTTCCAATAGCCGATATCATCGCCCATGATGACCAGAATGTTGGGTTTGTCCTGCGCCCCGGCGCAGGCCGCGGTAAACATCACCACCGCCATTACCAGGAGCAGCCATAAGGCGCCTTTCCTCATTTTTGCCCTCCTTTAAACTGAAATAGATTATTTATCGATAATTTTCCCGGGAATGCCCGGCTTGGCCCATTTATAAAATAGAAAACGGGCATGCAGGGGAAACAGCCGGATACAACCGTGGGAGGCAGCATATCCAGGAACTATGCCCTCATGAATGTAATAAGCCCCGCCAATATTCAGGGCGAGATCCATATGGGAATCATATTTTTGGGAGTAATGTACTTCATTCATATGATTTATTACGAAATTTCTTAAGGGCGTCGATTTCGAGCTTCCAGAAGAAATTGGAAAAACGTGTTTCAAATTGCCCCGTTCATAAAGGCCGAGATATTGCAGGCGGCGGTTTATAAGAATGAACTTCTCGTGCTTGGCCGCATCAGGCAAATATTGCGGTAGAATTTGCGGCTCGATGGAATAGTCGAGGGGGACGAATATTTTGGTTCTGTCAGTGCTGATATGGCCCTCTCCATCCATGACCAATAAATAGTGAGTCCTATTAATTAGCCCAATCCTGTCCTGAACTATATGTGATATTTTCTTTAAAGAATGTATGGAATGGACAAACGACATCATGGTATCACCTTTATTCAGCACAACTTCTACGCAGGGCACGCCGTAAACAGTAATTATTTGTCCTGTCAGCATCCTCCCCTTTTCAGCCAGTTCCTTATAAATAGGATTATTATGCTCCATGCTTTGAGCTTGAACTGATGGAATCCAAAGTAACATTAAAATTACTGTACCACTCAACCAAAGTATTGTTTTCATAAGTTACCGTTTATTTTGTAGTGTTGCTAACTCTCTATTTCAGCTCAAAGGTCACCTGCTCCATTTTCCCCGTAAAGGGGAAGGCCCCTTCACAGGTATTTGCTCCGGGGGTGTGGTATCCAGGCCCATATCCAGGGTTTCGTACGCCGTGAAGGCGAAAGGCACGGTGGCTGCTATCTTGCCTGCGGCGGCCAGCTTGTCATTAACGAAAATCTTGGCCGCGCCGCCTTTGCCAAGTCCGCCGCCGTCGTAGGCAAACTCGTAGCGCAGGGTGGCCTTGCCGGGAGGCAGCTTTTCTTTGCCTGCCAGCTTCGTATATTTGGAGCCGTCAGAGCTCTTATGGTGCCATCTCCTTGTTAACAGGGCAGTTATTTCACTCCTTATGGGTCGGACCGATCTTGCCGTTCATTAATCGAGCTTCACCT
>JBAQHL010000439.1:0-3146 GCA_049288295.1 Desulfobaccales bacterium | reverse complement strand
TGAAGTCCGGGGAATCCTTGGGGTAGACTTTTTCCACCGCGGTGTGCACCAGCCCCCGGGCGACGTCCAGCACGGCCTTGCGCTCACTTTTGGCCGCGTTAAACATGTACTCCTCGATGGTGACCCGGCTGTCCGGCGCGATGGTCAGGACAGTGTCGTCCACGAACCTGATCTGGGCCCGGGATTGGGACTTGGTGCGCACCGCATCCCCCACATCCACCTTGTCCTGGGCCTTCACCGCTACGGCCGGAACTTTGCCCCCCTTGAGGAGGTCCACCGCACCTTCCACCTTAACGAAGCTTCCCACCGGGCCGGCCTGCGCTGCCAGGGGCCCCAGCGCCATCAAAGCAATGAACAGCAAACTCACCAGCAAACAGTAACGTTTCAGCATGGCCTTCTCCCTTGTTTCTGGGCCAGGTTAATAGCGGTAACCAAACTGCACACCGGTAATGAGGCGGTCATAGGTGTACAGGGCGATATTGGACCCGGAATTTACATAGTAGACATGGGCGTTGATCTCAAATTTCTGGTCCTTAAAGAGCTTGTGGGTTATGTCCAAGCCGCCGATGAAAATATTGTCATTGCGCTTGGGGTTGTCGGCCAGGGGAACGCCGTTAAACCAGATGTTGTCATAGGGCTGGCTGATAAAATCCACCGAAGCCTTGATCTTGGTGCGGTTTTCATTAAAAGGATACAACCCGGCCAGGCCGAACCGGTAGCTGCTGTTGTCCCAGTTGCTGCCGTTGGTGAAGTTCCTAAGATAGGTGAAGCGCAATTGCAGGTAGCCTTCCTGCTCCTTTATGAAGTAATACCCGGCCAGGGAGCCGCCCACCAGGCTGCCGGAGCGCTGATCCTCATCGAAATAGGCCCCGAACCAATAGTTCTGGTAGGCCAGCTGCATCCCTGCTTCCACCCCGATTTTCGGTTTGACCAGATAGAGGTACGTGGGCGACAGGGAGTAGCTGGTAAGATAGGGTTGATATCCCACTTCGCTGAAGTTAAAGGCGAAGGGCATCCAGAAGCGGGCCTTGCTCCAGGTGTAGGACGGCACCACCCCGGCTGTATTGCTCCAGAGGTCGAAGTTCGTCAACTTATGGTGAAAATTCTGGTAATAGCCATAAAAGGCCCAAAGGGCCATAGGCCCGGGTTTCATTATATTGTACTCTGCAGCCGCAGACAAAGACCAGAAAACGTCGTTTTTGCCCGAGGCCGGCACGAATCCGGCGGACGTCCCCGGTTGCAGCGAGACATTGGAGTCGTAATCAAAGCCGCCGTAGAGGTTAAAGCGAAAACGCTGATAGTCCTTGAGGCGGCGGTCCAGGATAGCGGCATACCCCTGGGCGAAGCCGGCGGTGGCGGAATCGGGGTTAAGGCCGATGGCCTCGGCCATGGTCTGCTTGGCGTCCCGCAGGCGGTTGTCGGCCGACAGGGCCATGGCTTCCTGGACCTTGGCCTCCTGAGCCAGCTTCGGGTCCACCTGGGCCTTCCGGAAGCTCTGGGCCGCCTGTTTGAAATTGTTGTCTTTCTGATACGCCAGGCCCTGAACAAAAGCGGTGCGTCCGGGCTGGTAACCACTGGCTTCCAACTCTTTGAGGATGGGCAGGGCCTGGGCCGGCTGGTTCAGTCCCACCAGGGTCTCGGCCAGCAAAAGCTGGGCCTCCTGGTAGCCGGGCCTGAGGCGCACTGCTTCCTGCAAATACCACCTGGCATCCTTGAAATTGAGCATGGCGTGGTAAGTCCGTCCCAGGAGAAAAGCCGCCTCCGGTGTCCTGACCCCGCTTTGCCAGGCCTGGTTCAAAAGAACCTGGGCCTCTTCATAGTTTTCCCGGCTAAGCTCCTGCCGGGCCTGAGCCACTACCCCCTCATGCGCGGCCGGGACCGGCGCAGCCCCCAAAGGCGCCACCAACCCCCAACCACTTATGAGTACTGCCAGAAAAAGAACCATTATCATCCCATTCCCTCCGATTTCCTGGCATCCATATTTGACCTAAGCCCGCCAAGGACTTAGCCTCCCCTACACCCATCCGGAACGCCTGTCCGTACCAGGTCAAAACCTCTGCGAAGGCATAATGTCGCCATAAGCGGGGGATATTTGCCGAGGCTTAAGGCAACGCCACCATTTTGAGGCGGCGGCAATTCCTGCCTGCAAAAAAACCTGTCCGGCAACCACTTGTCTATTCCGGCCCGTAACCTGGCGCAGACTATTCCCCGCCAAAATAGCACATACCTAACGACTGCTAAAAACTTTTTCTTCAGAGATTTCAGTTTTTTTTCAATAAATGTCTTTTTCTGTTCCGAAATGTTTCGAGTTTCGAGTTTTGAGCCGTAGGCCGTAGGCCGGGAAAGCGCAGCGCATCCCGCCTTCAGGCGCTCGGCCCAACCGGTCGGCGGGCACGGAGGCCCGCCCTACCAATCTTTTCATGATCTTTAGAGAGCCGCAGGCTCATGAGCGACTGTTCCGAAAAGTTTCGAGTTTCGAACCATAGGGTGCGTTTTACGCACCATTCCTCATACCCCCTCTCCACCCGCTGGCGGGGGGAGAGGGTTGGGGTGAGGGGGGAAAATATTACATTTTTTATGGGTGAACCCCAGGTTCATAAACGACTGCTCTAAAAATGGTCGGTAGCACAGGTGTCCTCACCTGTGCTGGCATGCTTGAGCCTCGCGGCCACCTATTATCCTTATAACGATACTTGGGCAAAAACCTTGCCAGTCACTGCTGCCTGGAACCAGCCCCTGGAACTGACCGGAATGCCGAAAAATCGGCTGACTTCCAGCACATTGTTATATCGGTATAACCGACAAAAATCTTGCATTCCAGAAATCACCTAAGTAAAACAAGGGCAGGGAGACCTTGACAGTTGGGGGATCGTCCAATGGCAGGACAGCGGCCTTTGGAGTCGCCGATGGAGGTTCGAATCCTCCTCCCCCAGCCACTTCTCAATTATATCGGGATCTTGGGGAAGCCTTCCCTGGCCGTTCCCGCATTTTTTTGTGGGAACGGTTTTTTATTGCCGGACTTCGCGCCGATCAATGAAGATGAGTTTGACATTGCTTTGGCCGGCCATTTGAGATAAATGGACCAGAGGGGAGAACCGCAGGGCCAAGAACGCTGTGGGTCATCACCGAACGGACCGACTCTGGAC
>JBAQHL010000438.1:0-5639 GCA_049288295.1 Desulfobaccales bacterium | reverse complement strand
GCATGGTGAACGTCGCCAAGTACTTCCTGGACTTCACCCAGGAGGAGTCTTGCGGCAAATGCACCCCGTGCCGTGAAGGCACCCCCCGGCTCTTGGAGATATTGGAGGACATCACCGATGGCAAGGGCAGCCTGGAGGACATTGACAAACTGGTAGAAATGTCCGAACTGATCAAGGAAGGCTCCCTGTGCGGTCTGGGGCAGACCGCCCCCAACCCCGTCCTCACCACCATCAAGTATTTCCGGGAGGAATACGAGGCCCACATCACCCAGCAGAAATGCCCTGCCAAGGTGTGCAAAGCCCTGATCACTTTCACGGTGGATGAAGAAAAGTGCAACGGCTGCGGGCGCTGCCGCCTGGTGTGTCCGACGGATGCCATCGAGGGGGCCAAGAAAGTGGTGCACAAGATCATCCAGGAAAAATGCATCAAATGCGGCACCTGTTATGACCGCTGCAAGTTTGACGCCATCATTGTCGAATAAACGAGGCCTGCCATGGTTAAACTGACGATCAACGGTAAATCGGTTGAAGTTCCTGAGGGCACCACCATACTGGAGGCCGCCCGTAAGGTTGATATTAAAATCCCTACCCTTTGTTATTATCAGGCCATCAAGCCCTACGGCGGCTGCCGCCTCTGTGTGGTGGAAGTCACCGCCGGCCCTCGCACCTCTCTTACCGCCTCCTGCTCCTATCCGGTGGCCGAGGGCATCCAGGTAGCCACCGACACCGAGAAGGTCCACAAAGTGCGGCGGCTGGTCATCGATCTTCTGTGGTCCCGGTGTCCAAGCCTGCCCATCCTGGCCTCCATTGCCAAGGATTTGGGCCTGGAAAAGCCCAGCTTCCCGTTGGGAGAGAGCGAGTGCATCCTCTGCGACCTTTGCACCCGGGTGTGTTCGGAAGTTGAGCACCTGAGCGTCATCGGCATGGTGGGCCGCGGCGCCAAGCGGGAGGTGTTGACCCCCTTCGGCGAACTGGCGGACGTCTGCCAGGATTGCGGAGCTTGCGGCTTTGTCTGTCCCACCGCCTGGATTCACGAGGTGGCCAAAATCAACGCCCCCTGCACCCTGACCTGCCCCGCGGAAATCAACGTGCAGGGTTATGTCCAATTGGTCAATCAGGGGAAAAACAAAGAAGCCATCCAGCTCATCATGGAGCAGTTGCCTCTGCCCGGCGTTCTGGGGCGCATCTGTCCCCACCCCTGTGAGGAAGAGTGCCGGCGCCAGGTCGTGGACCAGCCCGTGTCCATCTGCAACCTCAAGCGCTTTGCCGCCGACAATGTTGACCTGAAGGATATCAAGGTCCCCACCGCGGAGCCCCGGCCGGAAAAGGTGGCCATCATCGGCTCCGGTCCGGCGGGGTTGTCCTGCGCTTACCACCTGACCCGCCGGGGTTACAAATCCACCATCTTCGAAGCCTTGCCCGTAACCGGTGGCATGCTGAGGGTGGGCATCCCGGATTACCGTCTTCCCAAGAACGTCCTGGACCAGGAAATCAATTTCATCTTGGACATGGGAGTGGATCTCAAACTCAACACCGCCCTGGGCCGGGACTTCACCATAGATAGCCTCCTGGCCGACGGCTACAAAGCCGTGTTTATTGGGATCGGCTGCCATGTGGGCATGAACCTGGGTATCCCCAACGAGGACGCCGATGGCGTCATGCAGGGGGTGGACTTCCTCCGGAAATACACCCTGAAAGAGCCTTTCTGGCTGGGCAAGAGCGTGGCGGTCATCGGCGGCGGCAACGTGGCCATTGACGTGGCCTGCTCCGCTTTGCGGTTGGGCGCCAAGGTCACCATCGTTTACCGGCGCTCCCGTGATGAAATGCCGGCCCACCCCTGGGAAGTGGAACAGGCACTGTGCGAAGGCGTGGAAAACGTCTACCTCACTGCCCCCCTGGCCATTAAAACCGAGAACGGCAAGGTGGCGGCCCTCCAGTGCCAGCGCATGGAACTGGGCGAACCGGACGCCTCTGGCCGCCGCCGCCCGGTGCCGGTGGCGGGGTCCGAATACGACCTGCCGGTGGACATGGTCATCCCGGCCATCGGCCAGCGCGCTAACGCCTCCCACCTGGAAAACACCGGCGTCAAGCTCACCAAGTGGGGCACGGTGGATGCCGATGAATTCACCTTCGAAACCTCCCGTCCCGGGGTCTTTGCAGCGGGTGATGTGCAGGCCGGCCCCTGGATCGCCATCGGCGCCATTGCCGGCGGCAAAGACGCGGCCGAATCCATTGACCGCTATCTAAGCGGTGCTGACCAAAAAGCGGGGCGGGAGCAAAAGCGCAAGCGCCACCATCGCCCGCCGTCCTTCCCGGTGGGAGGGGTGGTCCAGCCCCGGGTGGAAATGCCCACCTTGCCGCCGGAGTATACCTGCTCCTGTTTTGACGAAATTGCCAAGGGTTATACCCAGGACCTGGCCCAGGGGGAAGCCAACCGCTGTTTGAACTGCTTTTCCGAATGCCTGGAGCGTCTGGCGGAAAAACCTCTCCTCTCGGTTCCCAAGCCCCGGGTGCTGGTGCCGGAAAGAGCCCCTGGGGTGCGACCGGCGTATGACAGCCCCGCCGATGAGGCTGCGGTGGCCGCCATTCTTAACAAGTATCGGGAAGAGCAAGGCAATATGCTGCCGGTCCTCCTGGGCGTCAACCGCCACTTCAACTGGCTGCCCCGCCCCGCCCTGGAGCATGTTTCCGACGAACTGCACATCCCGATGGCGGAGATCCTCAGGGTCGCCACCTTCTATAACGCCTTCAGTCTGGTGCCCCGGGGCAAATATATTGTCAGCGTCTGCCTGGGAACCGGCTGCTTTGTCAAGGGCTCTCCCCGTCTCATCGATCGCCTGGAAAGGGAGCTGAAGATCAGATCCGGCCAAACCACCGAGGACATGCTGTTCTCCCTGGAACCGGTGCGCTGCATCGGCTGCTGCGCCCTGGCGCCAGCCATCCGGGTCAACGAGGACACTTATGGCCGCCTGACCCCGGAGAATATCCCCAAAATCCTGAAACTCTACATGGAGCCGCAAGCGGCCGAGGGCTAATTCCCAAAGATAGGCCGCTGGCCTTCTGTTAAAACAAAATCAGGGCTGCCCGGAGAACCTTCTCCGGCGCAGCCCTTTCTTTTTCCTTCCGTCATGCCCTTAAGGTCACAGATGGCGAGAGGGAAAAGATAGAAGTTGAAATTTGTCAGGTTCCATCTTTGCCTTATGCCCTCAATCTGAAAGGAGGTTATGGTGGCACAGGCGTCCCGCCTGTGCTGGCGCAAGGCTTAGCCTCGCGGCTACATTTTTTGTATTCAGATGAGAGAATTAATGCAAAATGCTTGCCGGATACTACTGGCTTCACCCTCCCATTAATTTGGCAGGCAGTGCCCGCCCTACATCACTCGAAACTTTCAACTAAATTTCCGCCATCACTTGCTCACATTTATAAACCTGGCCTCCTCCACCGGGGGACAATACGTCAGCCGCAGGAAATGGCCGGTATTGAGCGAGCACAAGCGCTTTTCCACCACCTCCCGCCAGGTGCGGCAGAAGGCCGCCACCTCCTGCTCCAGATCCCGAAGGGCCCGGACCTCCTGCCAAAAGGCCGGGTCAGCCTCCTGGGGCCAGGAAAACCCCTGCAAGAGCCGGCGCCGTTCTTCCAGGATTTCCAAAGCCCGGTCCAGGTTCCCTTGGGCCATGGCCCGGGCCAGGTCCCTGGTCAGCCGCACCAGGACCGAAAGCCCCTCCCGGGTCAGCTTTTTGACAGGTTGTGCAAAATCTGCTGCCATTCCCGCACCGTGGTTAAAAGATCATATTCCATGAGGTCCGCCAACAGGATGTAGTCTTCACTTTCACTGATTTCCAGCATCTCGGACGACAATTCCTGGAGGCTACCTAAAAAGGAGAGAATCAGTTTGTCCTGCCTTAAGACAGGTTGCCTTAAGTCCCCTTTCAACACCTGGATGGCGGTATCCCCGGTGGCCAGCAGCCAACGCAAGGCTTCCAGCACCTGGGCGAAGTAGTGGTTGGCTTCGTCCTCGGCGGCCACCCGGAAAAGCCTGGCGCTTTTTTCGATGGCCTGGCACAAAATTTCCCCCTGCTGCACCGCTTCCCCTAAAATCACCCGGGCCATATCCACGTCCGGGATGGTTTTCAAATCCAGGGTGGCAATTTCTTTCAATTCCAAGTATTTGGACTCCCGGGGATAACGCTCGCTGAAGAATTCCCCGTTTACCCTCACCTGGAAAAGCTGCTCGCCCACAGGAAGAAAACGGTCGTTGAGTTCAACAAGTGCTTCTTCCAGGCTGCGCATGTGGGAAAAATCTTCCGCAATACACTTTTCATTAATGGTCACCTGCATGACAATCCCTCGCTTTCCGGCGGTAATACGTCTCGGTTGACTAAACTATTGTGCACACTCTGTGCCATTTTCAGGGAATGTTCCCGTCCTTTTTGCGGCGCCAGGGTCAGGCCCAGGTCCGCCAAACACCTGAGGGCTGATTCGCCAAGGCGCCTGAGCCGGGCATAGCTCATCTGGAGGTCCCGGGCTAGAAGCGGAGCCTCTGTCCCGTCCTGGCCCCGCTGATCCTGAAAGTAGAACTCCACCAGGGACGACAGCTCGGGGAAACCCGCGCCTATGCGCCGCAGCCCCTGGTCCACGCTTCGCAGAGCCTCGACTTTTGGCCAGACCCGCCCCGGAAAGAGGTGTCCCTGTTCAACCAGGCGGGCAATCTCCCCGGCCAGGGCCTCACCCCGGCCCGCGGTCCTGCAAAGATCCAAAAGATAGGTTTCCCCCGTTTTCAAGGCCAAGTCCTGGCAGGGTGGTAAGTACCAATCCCGCAGAACCTTTTCCAGCCACGCCTGGAGTGGTGCCGGGGAAAAGTCCGGACCGTCCAGCTCCTTTCCCCAAACACTCCGGTGCAGCCACAGCCAGAAATCCCGCCGGCCAAGGGGGCGCCGCCCCAGCGGCAGGTAGGCATGGTAACCCTGGGGGTCCGTGGCGGACAGATAAACCCGGGGACAAAGGTGGGCCTGCTCATCTCCTCCCGGGGTCAGGGCCTCATTGCTCAAGATTTTGTCGGCCCACAAAAAGACGGCCTCCGGGGAAATGGCCCGGTGACAGGGGGTCTGGGGGCAGGGAGCCAGGCAGGGATGGCAATCAAGCCGGGGCTCCATAATCACGTGTCCCTGCCCCACCGGGCCGGTGTCCTGCACCCGGGCGCTGGCCAGGAAAAGGGCCACCACGGGTGTGCCCACCGCGGCGGCCAGGTGCATGGGCCCCGTGTCATTGGTGATAAGCACCCGGAGGCGCTTGAGATAGGCGCCCAGCACCGCCGGGGACGTCCGGCCCATGAGCAGGGTGGTGGCTGCAGGGGGCAGAAACCGGGATAGGCTCTGTCCCAGGGGCGCTTCGCCGGCGCTCCCGAAAATGAAGAAATGACAGGGACGTTTTTTCAGAAGCAAAAGGGCAGTGCGGGCAAATTGCTCCGGCGGCCAACAGCGCTCCGGCCGGCTGGCTCCCGGCACCAGGCCCACTAGGGCAGTGCCCTTGGGCAAATTAAGGCCCCCCAAGCAATTGTCCGCCTCCACTTCGGCTTCCAGAGGCAAGGCCACTTCCAGTCCCCGGCCGTCGGGCAAAAGACCCCCTTCCCGCAGGAAAAG
>JBAQHL010000437.1:0-4962 GCA_049288295.1 Desulfobaccales bacterium | reverse complement strand
AACCCGGCCAACCGGGGGAAGGTTATGAACCGGGGCTTGTGGCGCTATTCCCGCCATCCCAATTATTTCGGCGAGTCCCTGATCTGGTGGGGCCTCTTTCTCATTGCTCTACCCACGCCTTACGGCTGGTGGGCCCTGATCAGCCCGGTGGTCATTACCTTTCTGTTGCTTAAGGTTTCCGGAGTGACGCTCCTAGAAAAGGACATCGTCGAACGCCGTCCCGAATACCGGGAGTACCTGGAGACCACCAGCGCCTTTATCCCGTGGTTTCCTAAGCGGCGGCGCCCATGAAGCTGCTTCTGGACCTGGCCGAAAAAAGCCTCATTCCTGATCTCCTGGTGCGCCGGGGCATCCGGGAGCTTTGCCGGCGGCGTTTGGCGAAAGAGGCCCGGCGGGAGAAGGTGGGTCAGGGTGAGCATCTGCAGCGCTTTCTGGACGATCTGCGGCAGAGCCCCGTCGCGGGGGACACCAGGGCCGCCAATGAACAGCACTACGAAGTGCCCCCGGCTTTTTTTCAAAAGGTCCTGGGCCGTCGGCTTAAATACAGCTGCTGTCATTGGCCGCCGGGGATAGAAACCCTGGACGCCGCCGAGGAGGACATGCTGGCCCTCACCGGGGCCCGCGCCGAGCTGGCGGACGGCTTGGATATCCTTGACCTGGGCTGCGGCTGGGGCTCCTTTACCCTATGGGCTGGGGCGCATTTCCCCAACGCCCGGATCATGGCAGTGTCCAACTCCAGGCCTCAAGGGGAGTTTATCCGCAACAGGGCCGCCACCCGGGGTCTGGGTCAGGTGGAGACGGTGACTGCGGACATGAATAGTTTTGCCCCGGAACGCACCTTCGACCGCATCGTCTCCGTGGAAATGTTCGAGCATCTGCGCAACTGGCCGAAGTTCCTGGAACGCGTCTCCGGTTGGCTCAAGCCTGGTGGCAAACTCTTCATCCACGTCTTCAGCCACCGGCGGTTCCCCTATCTCTTTGAGACCAGCGGCGCGGCGGACTGGATGGGGCGCACCTTCTTCAGCGGTGGCATGATGCCCTCAGACGACCTGCTCCTCCACTGCCAGGATGACCTGGTGGTGGAAGGCCACTGGCGCGTCAACGGGCAACATTATCAAAAGACCGCAGAGGCCTGGCTGGCCAACTTGGACACCCACCAGGGAGATATTTTGCAGATCTTTCGGAACTGCTACGGTCCAGAGGCCGCGGCCCGCTGGGTCCAGCGCTGGCGTCTGTTTTTCCTGGCCTGTGCCGAACTATGGGGATTCCATCAGGGGGAGGAGTGGCTGGTCTCCCACTATCGCCTCCGGCGCCGGGCGTAAGGCGGCGGCCCCGGTGCAACTGGGGAAAGATGAGCATGCTCAAAATCCTTTGTCTTTTTTGCTTGACCCTGGCCGCCCTGGGTTCGGGGAGGGTATGGGCGGAAAAAACCGGGAACGTGGCCGATCTTGGTCAATATGTGTGGAAAAAGCGGTTGTTGTTCCTTTTTTCCCCATCTCCTGAGGCTCCGGCTTATAAGGCCCTGAGCGATGAGTTGCGCCGAAATCCTGACGGCGTCCGGGATAGAGACCTGCTGGTCTTTCGTGTCCTGGAGCAAAGCCCCAGTTTGGTGGGGTCCCAGGAAATGAGCCCCCAGGGAGCCGAGGAGCTCAGGCGGCGTTTCGGCGCCGGCCGGGGGGCCCTCACGGTGGTCCTGATAGGAAAAGACGGAGGTGTAAAACCACAGCGGTCAGGACCGGTGGCGCTTTCAGACATCTTCGGACTTATCGACAGCATGCCCATGCGCCAGAGGGAAATGCAACGGTAATAAACAGACCTGCGGGAAGGTCCGGGGACCAGGATCCGTCCCTCCCCAACTACTTCTGGAGAAAGGAATTTTGCAAGGGTGGCAGATTATGACTGTAGCCAGGAATGTCCTTGGAGATACATTGGAGATTTGCTGCACCGCTCCCATGACCGGTTTTTATCGCACCGGGACCTGTGAGACCGGTCCCCAGGACGCGGGGACGCATGTCGTTTGCGCCCAGGTGACCGAAGAGTTCCTCATCTTCACCAGGTCCAGGGGAAATGATCTTATGACCCCGGCTCCGGAGCATGGCTTTCCAGGCCTGAAACCGGGGGACCGCTGGTGTCTGTGCGCCACCCGCTGGCGCGAGGCCCTGGAGGCGGGGGTGGCTCCGCCCGTGATCCTGGGGGCCACCCATGAAGCCGCTTTGAGGTATGTCTCGTTACAGGACCTGAAAAAGCATGCCCTGGACCTGGCCTGAATTTTCTGATCCTCAAAAAAGCCATGGACCTGAATCCAGACGACCGGCCTGAAGCCCTGGGACCCTGCCCCCTGTGCGGCCGGCCGATGCTCAAGGGGGATAGCGTGGACCGCCATCACTGGCAGCCCAAGTCGTTAGGCGGCAAGGAGTCCGAGTACCTGCACCGCACCTGCCACCGCAAGCTGCATTCCCTGTTTACCGATAAAGAGCTCGCCACTGAATTTGCATCCCCCGAACAGGTGCGCCGTCACCCTGAAATGCAAAAATTCATCAACTGGGTGCGCCGCCAGCCGCCGGAACGGGTGGTACGGCACTTTAAGCCCAGGTCAAGGATCTAGGGGGGTAGGAGACTACCCCCTTCCAAAAACTTTTCCTTGTACTAATCAGACGGGTTTACCCCCGGCGCCAATGAGGGGAAGGACCTGGTCCACCCGGAAGAACACCAGGAAACGGGGTCCTTCCAGTTTTTCCATTTCCTCCGGGTAGGTGCGGCGGCGCAGGGAATAAAGCAACTCCGTGTCCTGTTCTTCCCTAAGTTTGGTGAGATAAAGGCGCTTCCCCTTGTAGCCGGGCCCTTTTTCCATGAACAGATAGGCGGCATGGGGATTTTCCTGGAGGTTTTTGTGGGTGAGGCGGTGCGGCATGATAAAGGCCGCAGTGCCGTCCTCCATGACATGGGGCCGGGCATAAACCGCCTGGTTCACTTTGCCCTGGGCGTCGGCCGTGGCCAGGACGCCGTGGCCGGTGATGTTGTCAAAGTATTCCTGAAGTTCTTGATGGTGCATAATCGATCCTTTCTTGCTGATTTTTATCCTCTTCGGCCAGCCGGTTCGGACCGTATAGGGCTAAGCGTTCCGCGGCGATTGATTGGGACAGGCCAGCCTCAGAGGTGTCAATCTCCTGAAAAATGTGATGAACTTCACGTTGATACCATTTCACAACTTTGCACCGATTTCCTGTAACCGACCCGGTTCAGGCAGTCAAAGGCAGCAAAATAGATGGAAGGCGGTTCTTTGGTTTGGCCAGCACCATCTGCACATCCCCAATATAGCGCTCCGCGAAGCCCCCCTCGCAGTAGCACAGATAAAACTCCCAGAGACGGATAAAGCTTTCCGGATAGCCCAGGGCCCTCACCTTGTCCAGGTTGGCGAACAAGCGCTCCCGCCAGAGCCTCAGGGTCCTGGCATAGTGCGGCGTCAGGTCCTCCAGATGGATAAGCCTCAAGTCCGTGACCCGGGCCAGGGACACGGTCATGGCAGCCACCGAGGTGAGGCAGCTCCCCGGAAACACGTGGCTCCGGATAAAATCGTAGGAGCGCCGGTAGCGGTCAAACACCTGGTCGGCGATGGTGATGGCCTGGAGGCACATGAGACCGTGGTCTTTGAGGCGCTCACTACAGGCCCGGAAAAAGGTGTCCCAATACTCATAGCCCACCGCCTCGATCATTTCGATGGAGACCAGCTTGTCATAGGCCCCTTCCAGGTGACGATAATCCCTGAGGAGCAGGGTCACCCGGTCCGTCAACCCGGCCGCGGCGATACGCTCCCGGGCCAGGTCGTATTGCTCCTGGGAAATGGTGGTGGTGGTCACCCGGCAGCCGTAGCGGCCGGCGGCTTGGATGGCAAAGCCCCCCCAGCCGCTGCCGACCTCGAGTACATGGTCACCGGGAGCAAGGGCGAGTTTTCGGCAGATGCGGTCGTACTTGGCCAGGGAGGCCTCTTTCAGGGTGCTGTCCTCCCTTTCGAAGATGCCGCAGGAGTAGGTCAGGGTATCATCCAGGAAGAGGGCGTAGAAGTCGTTCCCCAGGTCGTAATGGGCCGCAATGTTGGCCCGGCTGCCGGCCAGGGTGTTGCGGAAGGGGCGCTGCAAGAAGCGATAAAAGGGGGCCGCCAGCCTTATCCACTGTCCCAGGGAACCTTCTAAAAGTTGCAGATTCAAGGTGATGATGCGGATAACCCTGGTCAGATCGTCGGCGGACCACCAACCTGCCACGTAAGCCTCGCCCAAGCCGCGGCTGCCGGCCAGGAGCAGGCTCCCATAGAAACATGGATGGTGCACGGTGACGGTGGCTTGAAGGGTCGCCTGGCTCGCTGGCTCCCCAAAGCTAAATGCCTGGCCGTTTTCTGACAAGGTCAGGCTGCCTCGCTGCACCTTGCCGAGAAGCCGGAAAATCACCCGCCGGGCCAGCCCATCCAGAGCGCGGCTGGAGAGCCGCATGGATTCACGCCGGGGGATGATAGTGGGAGGGGTCATGATGGTTGCAGGCCCTTATCTTGCCGTTTCCTGGGGTGCATGTAAAACCTGGCCCCTTTTAGCCACAGACGCAAGGCCTGCCAGTGGATCATGGTGATGACCTTGAGGGTCATGGGCGGGTAGCTGAGGAGCACCCTGGTCAAATTGCGGCGGTTGAACTCCCGCCGGGTCAGGGTCAGGGTGGCATCAAAGATTTTTTGCCCTTCACGGGAGTTCATAAAATGCGCGCTGAGGGTCCCCCCTGGTTCCTTGAAGCGCCAGTCATACCAGACGTCCATGGGCATGAACGGGGAGACGTGAAAGGCTTTGGCCAACTGAAAGCGCTTGAACCCGGGCGAAGAATACTCGTTATGGGCCTCGTCCAGGACGTAGCAGTGCTCCTCACCCCAGGGCGTATTGTGGATTTGCACCACGATGGCGTCCACCCGCGCCCCCGACGCAT
>JBAQHL010000436.1:0-7769 GCA_049288295.1 Desulfobaccales bacterium | reverse complement strand
TCTCAAGAAGCGGCCAGCTTGTATGACCACTGTGTGCGAGCCATCCTTTGGGGCCTCAGATTTGGTGAGCACGGCTTGCCGTTGATGGGCTCCGGCGACTGGAATGACGGCATGAACCTGGTGGGCGCACACGGCAAAGGGGAAAGCGTCTGGTTGGGCTTTTTCCTTTATGAAGTGCTCACGCGGTTCACCGAGGTGGCCCGTACGCATGGTGATGTGTCCTTCGCCGAGCGTTGCGCCAGGGAGGCGGCCGGGCTGCGCCGCAATATCGAGGAGCATGGCTGGGACGGCGAGTGGTATCGCCGCGCCTACTTCGACGACGGTTCACCGCTGGGGTCGGCGCTCAACCCCGAGTGCCGGATAGATTCGATTTCCCAGAGCTGGTCCGTTCTATCCGGTGCGGGAGATGCGGCGCGGGCACGTTTGGCCTTAGAAGCAGTGGATCAGCGCCTCGTTCGCCGGGAGCAGGCGATCATCCAGCTCCTGGATCCGCCCTTTGACAAGTCGGATTTGAATCCGGGCTACATCAAAGGGTACGTCCCCGGGGTGAGAGAGAACGGCGGGCAGTACACTCACGCGGCGATCTGGGCGGCCATGGCCTTCGCGGCCTTGGGGGACAGGGCGCGCGCCTGGGAACTCCTGGGAATGATCAACCCGGTGAACCATGCCAGATCTCCCGAGGAGATCGCCATCTACAAAGTAGAACCCTACGTCGTTTCGGCCGACGTCTATGCGCTCTGGCCTCATATTGGCCGCGGCGGCTGGTCGTGGTACACGGGGTCTGCCGGCTGGATGTACCGGCTGATCGTGGAATCGCTCCTGGGGCTGAGGCTTGAGGTGGACAAGCTGCGGTTCACGCCGTGTCTCCCGTCGGATTGGCCGGGCTTCACTATGCACTACCGGTATCGGGAGACGGTCTACCACATCGCCGTACAGCGCACGCTGGGGGATAATGGCGAGACGCGTGTAACCGTTGATGGCGTCGACCAACACGATAACACTATTCCCCTGGTTGACGACCATCAGGAACACACTGTCGAGGTGAGAATCCCCGTGGGGCACAGTTAAACAAAGAATTGACCACTACGACAGCAAGAGGTTAAGATGTTGCATCTCAAGACCCTTAAAGAAGACCGTTAGGTGGCTATTTAAGGATGTTATCAAGACATACAAGTTGGAGAGAATATTCAATATGAAGTTATTCGTCATTGATGCTGAAAGATGTGTGGGCTGCCAGAGTTGCATGTTTGCTTGTGCCAGGCGACATCACGAAGCCGGGCTGGCCAAAAGCTGCATCGGCGTGCATTCGAGCGGTGGCATGGAGCGGGGTTTTAATCTGGTTGTCTGCCGGGCCTGCGACGACCCCCCGTGCCTCAAGGTGTGCCCTACGGGTGCTTTGCGGCGCGCCAGACGGGGGGGCGTGCGCCTGGACCTGGAAAAGTGTCATGGCTGCGGCAATTGTCGCAATGCCTGCCTGTTGAAAGCTGTTTTTTGGAACAGCGAGATCAACAAGCCCATGATCTGCAGCCACTGCGGTTATTGTGCCAAATTCTGCCCGCACGGGGTTATCGCGGCGTTAAAGGAAGAGGAGGAATTCGATTATGCTCTGTGATGAAAGCCTGAGTACGGTTCTGCATATCGATTTATCCAAAAAATCGTTCCGGACCGAGAGGCGCCCTGAGCTTTTTGAAAAGTATTTGGGCGGCGCCGGGGTGGCTATCCAGCTCCTTCACGAGAACTGTCCCAAGGATTGCGACCCCCTGGGGCCTGAAAATCCCATCATCCTGGCCGTGGGTCCCCTTACGGCGCTCTTTCCCCTGGGTTCCAAGACAGTGGCCATGTTCAAGTCGCCGCATACCGGCAACCTGGGGGAGAGCCATTGCGGCGGCCGCAGCGCCGTGGCCCTCCGCATGGCGGGCTACGGCGCCCTGGTTATTAAAGGTAACAGCGAAACGCCCATCTATGTGGCGGTGCACGGCAACAAGGTGTATTTTCGCGACGCCTCTTCAATCTGGGGTCTGGGGGGCATTGTCACCGGACAGATCCTCCGGGAAGCGGAAGCCGGAACCGGCTTTCGGACCATTATGCGTATTGGCCCGGCCGGGGAGAAGCTCGTGTCCTATGCCTGCGTGACCACGGAAACCTACCGCCATTTCGGGCGGCTGGGGCTGGGGGCCGTTTTTGGCAGCAAGAAGCTCAAGAGCGTGGTGATCTCGGGGCAGCAGTCCCTGAAGGTCACCGACCAGAAGCTCTACCGGGAGATCTACGAAGAGATCTACGAGAACGCGGTGACCTCGCCCCTCATGAAGAAGTATCATGACTTGGGCACCGCGGAAAACATTCTGCCCTTAAACGAACTAGGGGGCCTGCCCACCCGCAATCTCCAGGAGGCGAAACTGGCTCAGGCCGCCGACATCTCCGGGGAGTACTTCGCTGAGCACTACCTGGGCCGGCGCCTGGCCTGCTCCCATTGTCCGGTGGGCTGTATTCACATCGCGGCGTTGCGGGAACCGGACTCAGTGAAGCCCTACTTCTATAAAACTTCCATGATTTCTTATGATTACGAACCCATGTACGCCCTGGGGTCCATGCTCGGCGGCAGCGATGCCAAGGGCCTCATGCGGTTGATGGACCGGGTCGAGGCCCTGGGGCTGGATGCCATGAGCACCGGGGTGATCCTGGCCTGGGCCACCGAAGCCCAGGAAAAAGGCAATATCTCCGAGAAAGAAACCCTCGGGTTAGCCTTGGGTTGGGGCAATTACCATGCTTACCTCAAAGCGGTTCGCTTCATAGTTGAGCAGCCCAATCACTTCTATCGGGCCCTGGCCCAGGGAGTGGACCGGGCCTCCTCCCTCTACGGCGGCCGGGATTTTGCCCTGGCTATGGGCGGCAACGAGATGCCGGGCTACCACACTGGACCGGCTTCGCACTTGGGGGTCTTAATCGGCTCCCGGCACAGTCATCTGGATAACGCCGGCTATAGCGTAGACCAGAAGATACTGGCCAAGAACCTGGTCAGCCCCCGGGAACTGGCCGAAACTCTTTTGATAGAGGAGCATTGGCGGCAGATTCTTTCCAGCCTGGTGGTCTGCTTCTTTGCCAGGGAGATCTATAAAAAAGATGTGGTGGCGAAGGCCCTCCAGTTATCGGGATTTTCCATTGATCCAGAGGAACTTATAGACATCGGGAAAGAGATTCATCGGGAAAAATACCGGTTCAAGGAGAGGGAAGGCTTTAATCTCGGCCAGCTTCGCATCCCCAAACGCATTTTGGAAACGCCCACACTGGTGGAAGGATGGGATGAAAACTACCTCATAAAAGTGATGGAGAGTGTCAAAGAAATAATGTCCTGATGAGAAGCAATTAATTGATCGCATTGTCTTGGTGAAGATTGTCAACGAAAATTGACCCCTTTTGGCATTGAAAACTGACCCCCTCATAGCTGTTGGCAAGCCTTGGCCGGGAGAGCCTTGTTGACTATTTTACGACTTGGAAGTTCCTTAAACTTCCAGAGGGAGAATGAAAAAGAACGTGGTGCCTTCTGGGGTGGTATCTACCCAGATCCGGCCGCTATGGGCGTCGATGATCCGCTTGACTGTGGCCAGCCCCAAGCCGAACCCCTGCTCTTTTCCGGCACCCTTCCCCCGGTAAAAGATCTCGAAGATATGAGGCACGTCTTGTGGATGAATACCGGGTCCCCGGTCTTCGACGGCAAACCGGACCTCCCCATCGTTTCTCTGGACCTTCAGAAGCACCGAGGTTTGTGGCGGGGCATATTTGATGGCATTTCCCAGCAAATTCTCCAGAACCCGCCGGAATAGGAGCGGATCGGCCTGCAGCACGAGAATTTCCGGGGGAAACTCGGTTGATATTTGGATGCCTTTGGCCTCTGCCAAGGGGAGCAACGAAACGATAATTTCCTGACACTCCTCCTCCACTTGGATAGCACTGGGCAAAGGCGTCAGAAAACGCAAGTCTAAGCGGGCAAACTCCAAAAAATTGTCGATGAGATCTTCCAGCTTTTTCATTCCCGTATCAACGGTCTCCAGATAGGCCATTTGCGCCTCAGACAGGGGGCCCAACTTGCCCTGCCGCAAACGCCGAATCAAACCCGCCATTCCCACCACAGGAGTCTTCAGATCATGGGCGAACATATTCACCAGATGCCGCCGCTCCTTTTCCAGGTGCTTCACGGAAGTCAGATCCTGGAAAATAATCACCCCTCCCAAGGGCACGCCGAGGTCATCCCTCAGGACGAAGGCCCTGAGCATCACCGGCACCTCTTGGCCAGAACTGTTTAACAGCACTGTTTCCTGGCTTTCTATATCTTGCCCCCGCATCGCTGAGATTATTGGACAACCCTTGTCCTCCCTGCAGTGCATAACATCCTGAGCCAACCTACCTAAAATCTGCTCTTCTCTATATCCAGTAATCTCTTCGGCGGCAGGGTTGCAAGTGGTGATGCGCCCTTGGCCGTCCATGGTGATAATCCCCGCCGGGGCCTTCTGGATTATCAAATGCGACCAGTCGAAGGGCTTGGGTTGCGCCACTGAGGTCTCTTCGATCATCCTTTCTCCTAAGTCCTTGACACTATTAACCCCCCGGTGGGTGATGCCAGGAGGGCTAAGGCCGGCCAGAAATGTTGTTCCATGGCTTGTTCGGCTTACCAATCAGCTTTTTAACGCTATTATTGAGATCGCTAAAACCAAGTGATTTCATTCTGTAGGCAGGGGGGCCTCACGCCGTGGAGAGGAGTGCGCAGGGCAGGGGCCGTATCGGTCATGAAGGGTCGTCCTGTCGAGTGTCTAAGCGCTGCCAGCGCTGCAGTGCTTGCTTTTCTGCGAATTTTCCTCGGATGAACCTGGCGGCAAAATCAGGATGCCCGAAGTAACCGGCCGCCTTGGCCAAAACCCTATCCTGCATGTCCTTGAGGATTTTGGGGGCCTCCGTTGCGGCAATAAAGTTGCGCTCGTCTTTGTGGGAGAAGATAATTTCGTCCCCCAACGCCGCATTGACCTGGTCGCCTTGCCCTCGCAGTTCCGGCGGCAGGGTGTCGGGCCGAATCGGCATGGCGATCCGGACCTCCAGGAGCACGAACCAGCGATCGCCGGCTATCGGCCGGGAGTGGTCCCAAAACTCCAGGGTCAGGCCGTTATTGAGAGGATGCCGGGACATTAATCTTTCCGAATTCATTGCACTATAACCCCGAGATTAAGCGGCCGCCGTGGCCACCACAGTCTCAAAATGGTTTTGTGGACCTCTCTCCCCGAGTTTAACTCCGAAAAGGTTCCCTTGCTTCAAACTGGCAGGTCGAGGGGCTTTAAAAGCTATTTCCAGTCGTGGTTTGGGTCAGGCACAAAGGTTATGCCGCCACTATCTCCCACCTCCATCCTGACAAGCCATCCTCCTGGAACTTTGGCTCTCTCTATTTTCCGATAAGAAGGTTCTGCTTCTACCATCTCCCAAACCAGTTTTGCCATATCTTCCACCTCCCAAGGTATTGGGGGTTTGTGGAGGGGTAAGCGCCGGTGGCCCTTAGCCCTCTCCTCCACAACATCTCCCCGCTATCTCTTAATACATCCCCTCCATGCCGCCGCCGCCCATGGGGGGCATGGGGGCTTCTTTCCTGGGTTTCTCGGCCACCATGGCTTCGGTGGTGATGAGCAGGGAGGCCACCGAGGCGGCATTCTGGAGAGCGTAGCGCACCACCTTGGTGGGGTCGATGACGCCCGCCGCCATCAGATCTTCGTAGACGCCGGTCTCGGCGTTGAAGCCGTGGGCGCCTTTCTGGATCTTAACGTGCTCGGCCACCACTGACCCTTCGGCGCCAGCGTTATTGGCAATCTGGCGGATAGGCTCTTCCAGGGCCCGCCTGATGATGTTGACGCCCAACTGTTCATCGGGGTTCGACAGCTTCATCTCGCTCAGGGCCGGCTGACAGCGCAGGAAAGCGACTCCGCCGCCGGGGACAATGCCTTCCTCCACCGCAGCGCGGGTGGCGTTCAGGGCATCTTCCACCCGGGCCTTCTTTTCTTTCATTTCGATTTCCGTGGCCGCGCCTACCCGGATTACCGCAACGCCGCCCACCAGCTTGGCCAGCCGCTCTTGCAGCTTCTCCCGATCGTAGTCGGAGGTGGTCTCTTCGATCTGGGCCCGGATCTGCTTCACCCGGCCTTCGATTTCTTCCCGGTTGCCGCCGCCGTCAATGATGGTGGTGTTGTCCCGGTCGATGTTCACCTTCTTGGCGGTGCCTAGCTCTTTCAGGGTGACGTTTTCCAGCTTCCAGCCCATGTCTTCGGAGATCAGCTGGCCGCCGGTAAGAGAAGCAATATCTTCCAGCATAGCCTTGCGCCGGTCCCCGAAGCCCGGGGCCTTCACCGCCGCCACCTGTAAGGTGCCCCGCAGCCTGTTCACCACCAGGGTGGCCAGGGCCTCGCCTTCCACGTCCTCGGCCACGATAAGCAGGGGCTTGCCCATTTTAGCGATCTGCTCCAGGATGGGCAAGAGATCCTTCATGCCGCTGATCTTCTTTTCGTAGATCAGGATGAGAGGCTCCTCCAGGCTGACTTCCATCTTCTCCGGGTTGGTGACGAAATACGGGGAGGTGTAGCCCCGGTCGAACTGCATGCCCTCCACCACTTCCAGGGTGGTCTCCATGGCCTTGGCTTCTTCCACGGTGATGACGCCCTCTTTACCCACCTTGCTCATGGCGTCGGCAATGATGTTGCCGATGGAGGCATCATTGTTGGCGCTGATGGTCCCTACCTGGGCGATCTCTTTCTGGTCCTTGGTGGGTTTGCTGATCTTGTGCAGTTCTTCCACGACTATCTGCACGGCCCTGTCGATGCCGCGCTTTAAGGCCATGGGGTTGGTGCCCGCCGCCACCAGCCGGGCGCCTTCCCGGTAGATGGCCTGGGCCAGGATGGTGGCAGTAGTGGTGCCGTCGCCGGCTACGTCCGAGGTCTTGGAGGCCACCTCTTTGACCATCTGGGCCCCCATGTTCTCGAACCTGTCCTCGAGTTCAATCTCTTTGGCAACGGTGACGCCATCCTTGGTGATGGCAGGGGCGCCGAAAGACTTCTCCAGGATGACATTGCGGCCTTTGGGGCCCAGGGTGACCTTGACCGCGTCGGCCAGGGTGTTGACGCCCATGAGCATGGACTCCCGGGCCTTGTGGTCATATTTAATCTCTTTTGCAGGCATGACTTATGAATCCTCTTTTAATTTTAACTGGTTGTCTTGGAAAAATTTAGATGGGTTTGTCAGGCCGGGGTGGTTACTCTCCCGTGATGGCCAGGATGTCATCTTCCCGCATCATCAGGTACTCTTCGCCTTCGACCTTGATCTCGGCGCCGGAGTATTTGCCGAACAGGATGCGGTCGCCTTCTTTCACCTGGAGAGACAGGCGCTTGCCGGCGTCGCTCATTCTGCCGGGACCCACGGCCATGACCCGGCCCTCAATGGGCTTCTCTTTGGCAGTGTCGGGAATAACGATGCCACCCTTGGTGACCTGCGTTTCTTCGATCCGTTTCACCAGAACACGATCATTCAACGGTTTGACTTTCATGGAAAACACCCCTTCATAGAAGATTAGAGACGGTTAGTAAAAAATTATTATTGAAAGCGGATAGACACCACCTTGTCGGGGGGGCGGCCAGGCGACCACCTGACGAGCCTCCAGTTATCTTTATCGGACTGGAAAACCGGCCTATCCATCAATTCCTTCCCTTTCGTGGCCCCTATCCCTGAATGCAAGCAAAGGCTACTTT
>JBAQHL010000435.1:0-2227 GCA_049288295.1 Desulfobaccales bacterium | reverse complement strand
GGTCCACCTCTTCGTTGACCACGGTGAGGTCGAGGCGGTATCTGTCCCGGATCTGACCCCAATAGTGGACGCTGGCGCCGCCCAACGGATCAACCCCCAATCGGATACCCGAACTCCTCACCAGGTCCAGGTCAATAATGTTCATTAAGTCGTCCACGTAAGGGGTGGCAAAATCGTAAGAGTGGGTCGTGGCGGCTTTGAGGGCCTGTTGGTAGGGGAGGCGTTTCACCCCGGCAAGATTATTTCCCAGGTAAGAATTGGCGCGCTTTTCAATCCAACCGGTCACCTCGGTGTCGGCAGGTCCCCCATGTGGGGGGTTGTATTTGTAGCCGCCGTCTGTCGGCGGATTATGTGACGGGGTGACCACTATCCCGTCCGCCAGCCCGCCGGTTCGCCCGCGATTATAGGTGATGATGGCGTGGGAAATGGTGGGGGTGGGGGTGTAGCCCTGACGGTGATCCCTCATAACCTCAACGCTGTTGGCCGCCAGAACTTCCAGGGAACTGGCGAACGCGGGTTCCGACAGCGCATGAGTGTCAATCCCCAGAAACAAGGGACCGTTGATGTTCTTTGAGGTGCGATAATCGCAGACCGCCTGGCAAATGGCGAGAATGTGCCATTCGTTAAAAGAGTTATCGAAGGAACTACCCCGGTGCCCGGAAGTGCCGAAGGCCACCAGGTGCTCTCTTACGGCGGGGTCGGGACGGTTGGCGTAATAAGCGGTAACCAGGCGAGGAATGTTGGTCAGCATCGACGCTGCCGCAGTCTTTCCGGCAAAAGGGCTAACACTCATTTTTTACTCCCCTATGGTCTCAGAATAAAGGTCAGCAGCCGCGAGAACGCCTCGACCGCAAGAGGGTGCGGCAAGGCCGGCAAACCAAAGGACAAGGCGAGGGCGTAAATCCCGGTGATGAACCATCCTCACGGCCTTTTCCTGGCGGGTAAGGTCGTTCGCATCAGCAGTCCTTGGCCGCCTGGCCAAAGACGGAGTAGACCCATTGAAAGTACCACGAATTGAGCTAATGGAAAAGCAGGGAATATCAGGACTGGCCCAGGGCTTCAGTTACCGAAGGGAAGATGGGGAACAGGGAATTAAACCCTGATATGGTAAAAACTTCCTGCACCATGCCCTTGAGTCCACAGAAGCGAATTTCTCTCCCCGAGCCGTTGAGTTTGCGGGCGAGGATCAAAACAGTGCGCAAGCCGGCACTGCTGATGTACTCAACCCCTCCCAGATCCATGATCAGGGCTTTCTCCCCCTGGTCGATCCAGCCTTGAAGTTCCTCTTCCAGTTTGGGGGAGGTGACAGCATCAATGCGACCCTTGACCTCCACTACCACGTTATCCCCTTCTTGGTTGGTAAAGATCTGCATGGCTTCTTTCCCCTGCGTGCGGGTCTTTAAAGCTACGGAAGCTTTTTCTTTTTCTGAAAGTATAATGCATCCTGAGAATTTCCTATGGTTAGAATTTTGTTACAACTTGTTCTTTACTACTAAACATTCTTCCTCAGAACCATTTTTAAGCTTCAATTAGCCACAGATCTTAACTAAAACTTTTTTTTAGGAAATGAGTAGAACCATCCAGATATTCCTTAATAACAATTGTTTAATAAGAAACTAACTTTGAAAAGCATGAATTGAAGGGTAAAGTTTACCTTACGCTAGGTTGGCTGATTTATGGATCGTGCCTCCGTTATCTTCCTAAGGTTATTTTATCTGAAATTATATTCTCCCCTTATTAATCTAACATAAGTTCAAAACAATATTAGATTATAAAATCGTTGCAACTTGCTGGGCTGAGCACTCCTTACGCAAAATTGAACACTTCAGCATAATGCCCACTTTATTGTCAACCAGTCCCCAAAGACAAGGAGAATGGTGATGCAGGATAACCGTATGGTAACGGTGGACGGCAACGAAGCGGCGGCTTCGGTGGCCTACCGGCTCAATGAATTGGCGGTCATTTACCCCATAACGCCTTCATCGCCCATGGGGGAATTGTCGGACGAATGGGCTGCCAAAGGTATGAAAAATATCTGGGGCAGCGTGGTGTCCGTAACGGAAATGCAATCCGAAGCGGGAGCCGCCGGTGCTGTGCATGGCGCTCTGCAGGCGGGCGCTTTGACCACTACCTTTACGGCTTCCCAAGGTTTACTTTTGATGATCCCCAACATGTATAAAATCGCCGGGGAACTGACGCCCTGTGTCATCCATGTGGCGGCCCGCAC
>JBAQHL010000434.1:0-2668 GCA_049288295.1 Desulfobaccales bacterium | reverse complement strand
CAAATTCGCCCTGCTCATGGTCCAGTTCCCCGACGTCAAGATCAACTTGCGCCGCCGCCAGTTGCGCATCAAGGCCAAGCGTTTTCACCAGCAGTTGGCCGCCAAGAAAACGGAAGGCTGAGGGGTTTGGGGCAATAGGTGTTCATGCTTTGACTTCTTTCTGAAAACCATGAATAGTCCGGTGGGGCGGGCGTCCCCGCCCGCCATCCCCAGGGGCCATTCAGGGCTTGCCGTGGATGGCCGGCATGACGGCCATGAGCCGCCTTCTGGAGCCTCGGATCTTGGGGGATAGGGCGGGCGCAGCGCATCCCGCCGCTCGCAATTGCCATTAAATACAGGATTGGCGTAGGGTGGGCCCTGCCCTCCGTGAATTTTTGGAAATTGTTCAGCAAGCTATGAAAACCTCAGTCCACAAGCGGGAATCAAGAGACTTCATCGAGCTGACCCTGCAGATGTACCAGGAGCGGGTGGAACTGCGTCTGGACAAAAGGGTCTGCCTCAAGTGCGAGGTCTGTTCCCTGGTGTGTCCCCGGCGGGCCGTGACGGTCAGTCCCGGCGAGGCCGGCCTGGACATCACCATAGACCCGCGTCTTTGCGTGCTTTGCGAAATCTGCTCTCATTTTTGCCCCACCGGCGCCGTAAGCCTGCGGCTGAACGGCGTTCCCAAAACGATCTTTGCCCATCAGCGCGGGTTGGCTCCTTTCTACCCCAAGCTGGTCATGGATAAGGAGAAGTGCCCCGAGCCCTGCCCCGAGAATGAGGAAGGGCAGGAGCACTGGTGCCGTCAGCAGCTCAAACTGGTGGGGGGCCGGTTGAGCGAGTGCCCCAAACAATGCCATAAGTGTCTGGCCGCCTGTCCCCGCCAGGCCATAATCCTTGACCCTGAGGGCTTGCACACCATGCCGGAGCCAGATCTGTGCCTGCGGTGCAACCAGTGCCTGTCGGTGTGCGACCAGGAGGCCCTCGTGGTCACCCCCCAATTCCTGGGCGAACTGGACATCGACGATTCCCGGTGCCCGCCGGATTGCATGTTGTGCATAGAGGCCTGTCCCGTCAAAGCCATCGTGCGGGAGGGCAGCAGGGTATACCGCCAGACGGAGACCTGCAGCTACTGCGGGGTGTGCTATAACATTTGCGATTACGAGGCCGTCATCCTGAACCGCTCCCAGGTGGTGGCTGCGTCCGGGAATTTTTGCCATGCCTGGGAGGAGGCGGTGAACCGGCTGCTCACCCGGGAAAGGGTTTGATGGGGAAAAGTTGAATCGAGAAGCTGCGTAAGTTAGCGCAAATTTAGGGCCCAAACGTTTCATGCCAAGGAAACCTGTAGTCCCCCTTTCTTAAAGAGGGATTTAGGGGGATTATTAAGGGCTTATTCATAATCCCCCCTGCCCCCCTTTAGAAAAGGGGGGAATTATGGGTCCTGGTTGGTGTAGCGCCCATTTCTGCAAACAAGACTATCGATGAGCCTCATGCAAAATCTATCAGCGAGGCTAAGCCTGCGCTTTCACAGGCTGGAAAGCCTGTGCCATAGTCGCTTAACTTAAATTCATGGAATCAAAAACCCGCATCGGCCTTTATATTTGTCACTGCGGCCTTAATATCGCCGGGGTTATCAGCCCTGAGGCCCTGACGGCCCAGGGTCAGGGACTCCCGGAGGTGGCGGTCTGCCGTCATCACCTCTACACCTGCTCCGAGGCCGGCCAGGGCGAAATTCTCAAGGATATACAACATCTCAACCTTGATAAGGTGGTAATCGCCGCCTGCTCCCCCAAGCTGCACGAACCCACCTTCCGCCGGCTGCTTTCGGAGGCCGGGCTCAATCCCTATCTCCTGGAGATGGTGAACATCCGGGAGCACTGCACCTGGGTCCACGGCGGGGAACCCCAGGCGGCCCAGGACAAGGCCCTGGACCTCATCCGCATGGGACTGGCCAAGGTGCGCCTGGCAGAGCCCCTGAAAGACCGCCAGGTGCCCTTAACCCGGCAGGCCCTGGTCATCGGCGGGGGCCCGGCGGGGCTCAGGGCCGCGCTGGACATTGCCAATTCCGGCTTTCCCGTGACCCTGCTGGAACGGCAGCCGGTCCTGGGGGGCATGGCCAACCGGCTCCACCGCACCTTCCCCAGAGGGGAGAGCGCCCTGGCTCTCATCAACCCCCTCATGGCCGCGGTGGCCCTCCATCCCGGCATCCAGGTCCTGACCCAGAGTGAGGTGGTCCAGGTGAGCGGGCACCTGGGGAATTTTGCCGTCACCGTCCGGGAAACCCTGCCCCTGGTGGGGGAAGCCTGCGACCGCTGCGGACACTGTGCCGAAGTCTGTCCTGTGTCGGTCCCCGACTCCCTGGCGGCAAATTTCTCCCCCCGGGCGGCCATCCATCTGCCGGCCCCCCAGGCTTTCCCCGGCCGCTACGTGGTGGACCGGGAGCACTGCAACCGCTGCGGCGATTGCGTTGAAGCCTGCCCCGCCGGGGCCATCAGCCTCTTGGAGGGGGAAGAACTCCACCAGTTGAACGTGGGCAGTATCATAGTGGCTACGGGCTTTACCCTTTTTAACCCGGCGGGCAGCCGCTATGAAGATTGGGCGGCCCTGCCGGGGGCTATCACCACCGTAGATGTGGAGCGTCTCCTGGCGCCCACGGGACCCACCGCGGGGAAGATCACCCTGCCTGTCA
>JBAQHL010000433.1:0-1781 GCA_049288295.1 Desulfobaccales bacterium | reverse complement strand
GCCTCTGACATCTTGCCACCAAAGGGCGCTTACGGTGGTCCCCTTTTCGATGGCCACAAACCCTTCTACTGGTCCCCTTTTATATGACCATACACACTCTTTGACGATCTGCCAGGCGGGCGACCTCCTCGAACGTGAGGTAGGGCATAATGATCAGGGCTAGGGCCAACTCGTGGTCCAATGGGGCTCGATTTCTGGACATGATGGTGATCCAATCAAATTAGATATTTCCTAAATTGAGCGATTCCAGTTGGACAGTTAAAACATCAATACTTTTCATGTATCCACAAGACCATATTTTAGGGGAAAGCCCTCAAAAACGTCCTTTTGAGGTTAAGACGCGGTCAAAAAAGTATCACCAGGGGAAGCCCCTGATGAAAAGGCCGGAATTGCCCTTGATCAACGCATATTTCACCCTTGTCTTTGGCCATGAGCACCGGAGCCCGGATAAGAATGCCCAGTCCGTTTAACTCCCCAAGGCCCTCAGGCCCAGGCAAACCGGGGTGGAGCGCCGCTCCGGGCCCACAGGGCGGCCAACTTCGTCCACTAGAAGATAAGGTTTCAGATTGGTGGGGCTTATTTTTCCGGAACGTTGCCGGGCAGGACGGGGCATATGACCAATCTCGGTGGACTGCGGCTCCCCCTTCAACTCTCCGGTCTCCGGGTTTATATGGAGAATCCAGCGGATGGGGCTGGCCTTGCCGAAACGCTTGTAGCCCACTGGCGTGGGTTCCTCTCCCTGTTGCAGGCGCTCTTCCAGTTCAAGCAATTCCTTGAGCATGAAATCCCTCCAGTCGGTAGAGTTCCTGGTATTTTTCGGCGGGAACCTTCAGGACGCCGCTGCTGAGTTGGGCCTTAAAAAACAGAGCCTCGGCGTAACCTTTGGCCTCCCTGGCCCCGTCCGGGCCATGGCGATGGAAGGTCATCTCGTTTCGTTGGGCATCTTCCCGGAAGGCCAGGTCAAAGAGCATGGTCCCCAGGTCCTGGTCCCAGGGTCGGGGGTCTTCGGCGCCGTCTGCGGGTTCAAAAGCGGCGGCGAATTCCCGGGTGCCCAGGTAGGGAGGATGATGGCATTGGCCTCGCTCCAGGCGGCGCTCGAACTGGGAGAGGTACTTGGCCAGGGGCGCTTTCGCGTGGGGAGCCAGACGCAAGTATGCGGCGATGAGGTAAGACACATCCTTAAGGATCAGGCTGGCCCGTTGCTGGCGCTTGTCCTCGACAAAGACGGGGGTCTGGCCTTGGCGCTCCTCAAGTTCGTTGCGCAGGATGACGAATTCCCCCCCGTGTCTGAGCACCTGGATCTCCCGGACCTCCCAACGGAACTCCGGCTTCCAGAAAATGGCCTCCAGGACCCCCCGGGCGGCGCTGGGGGTCATTACGGGGTAGCTCACCCGTTCCACCTTGAACTCCGGCCGGGAAAAGCAGGCGAATTCCCCGCTCACCTTCAGCCTGGCATGAGTTCTCATGGTCACCTCCTGTGAGATAAGAAGGAAAGATTTGGGGTTGAAAGGGTTGACCAAAGGCGTGGCGATTGTGAGGACCTGCCTTTGAAAAACAAGATTACAAAATCAAGTCACTGGGATCGTAGAGGGCACCCACCAGGCCCCTTTTTTCATCATAGTCGCCCAGCCAGCTATACAAGCTTGGGGTGACCTCCTCCAGCCAGCCATCAGCCAGAAATTGCCGGCGCTCCCGGTCACGGAGGTTGACGAGATACGGCTGGAGCCGGCGCCAGGCAAGGCGGGACGGAGACTCGCGCCACTTTGCAAGTAGGTTAGCGG
>JBAQHL010000432.1:0-4219 GCA_049288295.1 Desulfobaccales bacterium | reverse complement strand
TTGGGCGGCCGGGTCTCCAGGCGGGCCACGTGGTCCTGCTGAAGCTGAAGTTCTGCCGAGTCCTCGATGGTGATAACCCGTTCCTTCTCCGGGATGAAACCGGAAAGGATATTGAGCAGGGTAGTCTTGCCGGCGCCGGTGCCCCCGGAGATCAGGACGTTCAGCTTGGCTTTCACCATGGCCTTTAACACCACCCCGATGTCTGAGGTGAGTGAGCCTTTCTCAACCAGTTCCTCAAGGGTGGGGCGCTGTACGGCAAAACGGCGGATGGACAGCATGGGCCCGTCCAGGGCCAGGGGCGGGATGATGGCATTAACCCGGGAACCGTCCGGAAGACGGGCGTCCACCATGGGATTGGCTTCGTCAATGCGCCGGCCCACGTTGGCCACAATCTTGTTGATAATCTTGAGCAGATGGTTGTTGTCCTGGAACCGGATCTGGGTCTTTTCCAGTTGGCCCCGCCGCTCTATGTACACCTGGTCATAGCGGTTGGCCAGGATATCGGAGATGCTGGCATCGGTGAGGAGGGGCTCCAGGGGGCCCAGGCCCAAAATCTCGAACTCCAGCTCTTGAATAAGGCGGTTTTTTTCCTGGAGATTAATGGGCTCAGTTTCTTCCTGGAAAAGTTGCTCCAAAGCCTGACGAATCTCCCGGGCGACCGCAATATCCTCAAGATTTTCCATCTGGCTCAGATCCAGACGCTCCAGGAGGAGATGGTGTATCCGGCTTTTTACTTCGTAGAGCTTGGCTTCCCTGGTTTCGTCTCCCCGGAAGGAAGTAAACAGCACCATGGCCGGCTCCGGCTCCTGGGCTTTTACCTCCGTCATGGTCTTCTTGTTATATCGGCGAAAAGCCATAGTTCAGGCCTCCCTTAGATAACCCAGAACCGGCGGCGGGACTTGGCCTCCCGGCTTTCGTCCCCGATTTTCAGGAGACCCTGAAGCTGACCGGCCAACCCTTCCAAACTGGAACAGAGCTTTGATTTGGGGTTCACATTCGCCAGGGGCACACCACGGTTGATGGCTTCGCTGACATTTTCATAATCGATGGGCAAGGAGCAATAGGCTTTTTGTTTCAACACCTGTTCGAGGTTTCCCAGATTGAGACCGATGCCCCGATCGTAGCGGTTGACCACCAGCTTGACCTTTTCCTGGACCTGAATCCAGTTCCTGAGCAGAGGCCACAGGTGCCCAAGATTTCGCAGGTCCGGCACCGTGAGTTCCACCAGCATGAGCACCTGGTCGGAGTCCTGCACCACTCGCAAAAACAGTTCATCCAGCCAGTGACTCAGGTCCACCACAATCCAGCGATAGTGAGCTTTCAAGATGGTGAATACCTTTTGGAGCCCATCCAGGTTGATGGCCTCCTGGTCGTTGAAATCAGAAATCCCGTGGATCATGGTCAGGTTTTTCTCGTAGGGTTGGATGGTTTTTTCCATAAAGGCATGATCCAGATTGGCCTGGTTCTGGATCAGGTCGAATAGCGTGTACATGGATTCCCGGTCCAGGAAATGGCCCACATCAGGATAGGGGCGGCCCAGGTCCACCAGCACCACCCGCCCTGGTTGCGATCTGGCCAGGGCGACGGCCAGGTTAACGGCAACGGTAGTGGCGCCTACCCCACCCTTGTTGCCGGTTACGGTCAAAAGCTTGCCGTTTATCCCGGAGGCTTCCGACAATCTTCTTCTGGAGGCGCGCACCCGGTCAAAGGTCTCTTCCAGGTCTTCCTGGTTCAAGGGCAGGGGCACCACTTCCTTAACCCCCAGGCGCATGGCCCTGAGCAGAAAATCCGGCTCCATTCTCTCGGAACAAAGGAGCACGGCAGTTTGGGGAAGACCGGTGGTGAGGGTCTCCAGCCACTCAGGCAATGAATCATCCCCGTTCATGTAAACCATGACCAGGTCTGCCGCGGGGCCTTGCCTTTGTCCCAGAATTTCCCCCGGATCCTGGCTCTGGCCGATCATCTGAATCTGGGGCAGGTTTTCCATTAAGGTTAAAAAATCCGGGTCTGGAGCCCCAGAGCCATATAAAATTGAGATGTTCAGCATATCTGGCAGCATGGTGGGCATACCCTCCAGTTTCTTTCCTCACACCCTTCGGCGGTCAGCCCGAAGGGAGATTCCTTCAATTCGGGCTTGGAGCTCTTATTAATGTTCCTGCGATAACCGTTCACTGGGATGATCGGAAACTGCCGGGACAACAGGAGGACAAACCCGCCCCCCGCCGGAAAGCCGGCCTTTGGGCCGCTCTTGGTGGTCATCTTCGTCATCATCTCCCCCTCGGTGCTGTCTTCGTCCATGAACCGGGGCGGCGTCAGTCCCCTCAACTCACGCCCTCCCATGGCCTTTTTAGTCAGGGCGAACTTCGCAGGTTTGCGTTCACGAATTCACCCATGGTTACATGGAGGCTTTGCTGCGATCCATGCCCTTGATCACTTCGATGGTGGCTTCCCTTTTCTGGGGAGCAACTGTCACCGTCACGGGGTTACTCTTCGGAGTAACGACATTAACCAACTGCGAGGTGACTATCCCCTTGGTTTGGGCCACCTCCAGGTTGTTGCGGCTCCTCAGGAGCAGGCGGATTTTCCCCTGATTGCTGGCCAAGTCCAAAATTTCACCTTGCTCCGGGGTCACTTCCAGGGTCACGGTCTTGACGACCACCGGCTTTTGGTCCTGCTGCTGCTGCTCCCAGATCTGGCCGCTGGAGAGCACCACGATATTCTGCAGGATGGTCCGGGAATAATGCTCTTCGTCGGCGTTGGGAACCTGCATGCTCATCAACACATCCACGTGATCCCCGGGTTTAATAAAACCGGCGTTTCCAGAAACATCGTCCACCCGCACGGAGATGGCCCGCTTGCCGTCACCCAATATCCCGCCCAAACCGGCCAGGGTGCCTTCCGGCGCCAGCTTGTTCATGAGGATGGGCTCGCCCTTGTTGACGGGGACAATGACCACCCGATCCTTGATGGCGCCAAAGTCGGGGGGCGCGCCCTGGGGCACCAGGTCCTGGGGCCAGGCCACGGTTTTTACCAATGACGAACTCAAGGCGGTGCCCGGGGTGATCTCCTGGGCCGCCACCACCATAGGGGTCGTGGCCTTTTTCACCACCTTGGTTTTCATGGAAACATATTGATTGACACCAACGACGGCCAAAAGTCCGGCCACCACAGCCGCAACGACATACAGAATGCCTCTAGGTAGCTTCATGGTTCGTTCCACTCCGTATTCACGGTTGTTTTCCCCAACTTCGTATTTTTCGGGAGCACAGGCTTCCAGCCTGTGCAACACAGGCAAGATGCCTGTGCTCCCGTAGTAAAATAACCAAGCCTCATCATTTATCCACCCCGCCAAAACAGGGCTACCATGCCCAGGGCGATGGCCACCCCATAAGGGATGCCCTTAACTTCCGCTTTGGGAGCAGGTCCTGCGCTTACACCCGACGGACGAAAGAGGATCCAGCTCAGGAGATAAGACCAGTACTGACGCAATTTGGCCCACAGGAGTCCTTTATAAATAAGGACGCCAAGAGCCAGGAGGCCGCCGGCCATGGCCATGTAAAAGAAGAGCATCAGGGTAAGGCCCGGTCCCAGCCAGGCGCCCAGGGCGGCCAGGGCCTTGACGTCCCCGGCCCCCATGCCTCCCAACAGATACACGGGAAACAACAGGAAAAACCCCAGGGCAAGACCCAGCAAACCGCTGCTCAAGCCGTTTAGGCCATGAAATGCCACCTGAAAGGCCAGTCCGGCCAGGGCGGTGCTGAAGGTGAGATAATTGGGAATGCGGTAAGTCCTGAGGTCGCCCCAGGCGATCCACAAGGCAATCGCCGTAGGCAATAATAGATGCGCCTGAGACATCCCCCAGGAAATTATAGTGTCGAATTGGTTGACCACGGCCTCCCCTCCTAAAGCCTGCCGGTCTTATTACTGCTTATTCCCCAAACAAGTTCTTTACCTCGTTCCCAAGCTGTGCTTGGGAACGCCGTAAGGAGCTAAGCTAAGCTTGGCATCCATTATCATTCCCAAGTGGAACTTGGGAACGAGCGGAAAAAAGGTCCCTTAGAGTCCCCTCCCCTGGTGGGAGGGGCTGGGGGAGGGGGAGACCTTAATCACCCCCACCCTGACCCTCCCCCATCAAGGGGGAGGGAAAAAGCCAAAGCATTCTTGGACCTTCCCCCCTTTATAAAAGGGGGACTTAAAAACCCCAACTCAGGTCCACCAC
>JBAQHL010000431.1:0-5981 GCA_049288295.1 Desulfobaccales bacterium | reverse complement strand
AAATAATTGGTGGGTGGTGCCCACCCTGCATAAACTTTTACCGTGAAAAACTCCGTAGGGGCGCAAGTCATTGCGCCCTCAGGGCTTGATGAATCAGGCCCCTACGAAAGATTTTCATACACGGGGGCGGCCCAAATCGGGCCATGACCGTTTCGTAGCAGTTCCTCGTGGGCCATAGGACAACCCGCAAATTATGAAAAAATTTTCTCCCTCACCCCAACGCTTTCCCCCCGCCAGCGGGTGGAGAGGGGGGTATAAGGATTTTCTCAAAACTCGAAACTTGAAACTCGAAACTTTTCGGAGCAGAAAAAGGAGAACCAGATGTTGCCACCAGGACGTTGGCTGCGTTTAGCCTTGATGGCGCTCGTGATCTTGGGGAGCGGCGCCTGGGTGTTCAACCCCTCCCAGGAACCCGGGCGCGGCTTAGTTTGGGACCGCTACCAGACGCAACGGATTCAGGAGCGGGAACAGGCCGTAGCCCGCCAGAATTATTGCCCCACCGGCGGCTGCGTCATTCGCCTGGACGATGTTCAGCTCAAACCTGTCAAGGGAGTCCGGGGAGGCAGGATGACCCTGACCACCACCTATACCATCCTGACCCCGGAGAACCTGCCCATTCCCATCACCATTTCCCGGGAACTCCTCTTTCAGGAAAAGTCCTTGGGCCGGGTCAAGGCTATGAACGCCAACAACAAAAACGGCACTTATATGCAAAGCCTGGATTTCACCCTGCCTGGGGACGCAGTCCCAGGACAGTACACCTTGATCACACGGGTCAGCACCGGCTACGGCATGGACGAAAAGCGCCTGGAGTTTCCGGTGAATTAGCAAGCCGGGGAGGTGCAGGGGCAGGGCTGGCCATGCCTCCAGCAGGAAGGCCAGCCGGCACCCCGGCCCTCCCCTCAGAAACCTGTCGCCTTAATCTTTTTCTACCCGCACAACCGCACCGCGGGAGTCACAGGGCGCAAGCGGCCCTGATCCTCAGGTTCAGCCACCACCAGGTTAATGCGGCCGCAGCCTCCCTGGGTGGCCAGAAAATGCCAGGCGTCCTCCACGGTAAAAAAGCCGGCGTCCCGGGAGACCAGTTCCACCCGGTCGGCCGGGCAACCCAGGGTGCGCCCGGCTTCTTGCAGGTTGCAAGCTTCGGGAAGCGCGTGGCCTCCCACCAGATACACGATAAGACCTTGTTTCATAAAACCTCCAGAGGTGATGGGATTGGGGGAGGGCAGCCCTCCCCTGTGCCGGCCCGCCGCCCCTGGTGGCAAAAAAAACCCCGGGTCAAATGACCCAGGGATGGCACCCAGCTTTCTTAGTCCCAGGGGGACCCGAGGGTTACGCCTCGGGCCGGCCATGAGTCCCTGCCGCGGGGACGCCGGCCAGCTGAACGGGCAGGTCTTCTGACTTCCGGATCATCCTACTGCCTGCGCCTTCCCCCGCTTTTAGCAAGCGAAGTGGCTTTGTGCAGGTTTCGTCCCCGGTTACAGCGGCGGGACCGTGCCGGATTCTCACCGGCTTCCCTCTTATCCCCTTATGGGGACCCGTCAGTTTCGCACATCTATCATGAGAAAAATATTATCATCCGTCAAGAAAAATTTTCCCCCACACCGTTCTCCTTAAGATAAAATAAAGCAATAAAAGTTCATCAGGGTCCTTTCGTGAAAAGCAATTCCGGCCGAGACATTAATTACCTGCGCCTGTCCATCACCGACCGCTGCAACCTGAGATGCTTTTACTGCCTCCCCCGGCAAGGCTGGGAGAAACTTCCCTGCCAGGAAATCCTGCGCTACGAAGAGTTCCTGCGTTTGGCCCGGGTGGCGGTCATGGCCGGCATCCGCAAAGTCCGGGTCACCGGCGGCGAGCCCCTGGTGCGCAAAGGCGTGGTGGATTTCCTCAGACGTCTCCGGGAAGTCCAGGGACTGGAGGAAATCGCCCTGACCACCAACGGCGTGCTCCTGGCGGAGATGGCCCAGGACTTGTTCGCCGCCGGTCTGCGCCACATTAACTTGAGCTTGGACACCCTGAGCGCCGAACGCTACCGGGAGATTACCGGCGGGGACTGCTTTAACCAGGTGATGGCTGGCCTGTGGCGGGCGGCAGCCATGGGATTTCATCCCCTCAAGGTCAACTGCGTGGTCCTTAAGGGGATAAACGATGATGAACTCATGGACTTTGCCCTCCTGGCCAAAGATCATCCCATCCAGGTGCGGTTCATCGAGTTCATGCCCACCGTCTCCCAGGAACACTGGGCTCGCCATTTCCTTTCCATGGACAAAGTGCGCCAACGCCTTCAGGGCCTGGGCGTCATGGAAGAGGTGGCGCCCCGGTCCACCTCGGGTCCGGCCCGCATTGTCCAGCCGCCGGGGTTCCAGGGCAATATCGGGTTTATCAGTGCGGTGTCGGCACACCACTGCCAAACCTGCAACCGCCTGCGCCTCACCGCCGCCGGCAGTTTGCGTCCCTGCCTTTTTTCACCGCAGGAAGTGGATCTGAAAGGCCCCCTGCGTCAAGGCGCCGATGACCAGGAGTTGTACAGCCTCTTTCAGCAAGCCATGGTGCAGAAGACCTGCTCCCCCCCGAAAAATCTGGTGAAGCCGGCTCACCCCTTTTCCCCCATGGTGAGCATCGGCGGTTGAAAATTTTCCTGCCACCCGTTAACTTCTCCGTCAGGTTCCAATCTAAAAGTGGTATATTGCCAAGCACTTCTGCAAATATTTCTGCATATAAGGAATTAGGCGCCATGAAATTAAGCATTGTCATGCCCGTATACAATGAAGAAGATACGCTGGACGAAATCTTTCGCCGGGTCCAGGCAACCCCCTACGACAAGGAAATCATCGCCGTGGACGACGCCTCGGTGGACAGCTCCCGAAAGGTCCTGGAACGCCTGGCCGGGCAGTATGACAACCTGAGAGTTTTTTATCATGAAAAAAACCAGGGCAAGGGCGCGGCCCTGCGCACCGGTTTTGCCCAGGTTACCGGGGACGTGGTCATCATTCAGGACGCCGACCTGGAATATGACCCCGTAGATTACCCGGCCCTGCTCGACCCCATTCAGCGAGAACTGGCGGATGTGGTTTACGGCAGCCGCCTCATCGGCGCCCAACCCCACCGGGTGCTGTATTTCTGGCATTATATGGGCAACCGCTGTGTGACCTTTCTGTCCAACATGTTCACCAATCTCAATCTTTCGGACATGGAGGTGGGCTATAAGGCCTTCAAGGCCGAAGTGTTGAAGGACATCAAGATCAGCAGCAACCGCTTCGGGGTGGAGCCGGAACTAACCGCCAAGGTGGCCAGAAAGGGCTGCCGGGTCTATGAAGTTCCCATCAGCTACCACGGCCGGGATTACGCCCACGGCAAGAAAATCACCTGGCGGGATGGCATTGCCGCCATCTACCACATCGTGCGCTACCGTTTTTTTGATTGATCCTGACTCCCGCTCAAACAAACTTTGTGCAGGCCCAGATGAGCGCCCACTCAAATCCCCCTGAATCCCCCTTTAGTAACGGGGAACTTTGGGGCGTCGATTTATTCAACCCCGATTTTTTTAAGGGGGACAGGGAGGATTTGTTATCCTCTGGAGCCGGCCAGATGTGCAGGCATTGGGAGAGACTCCATACATGCATGGAGGCAAACTGTCATAGGGTGCTCCCCAGAATGTTCCCATGACCCTCAAGTCCTCGACACATCCTGGACCATCTTGGCTGCTCCGGGTGGTGCTGGTTCTTTTTGTGCTCCAACTGGCCTGGCTGGTCTGGCAGTTGCGCCAGGATATGGCGGATATGACCCGGCGGCTTTGGAATCGGTCCTGGGGAACGACCGTCCGCCAGGAGGACCCCTTTTACCGCTGGCTGACAGACCTGAACCGGGTCATCCCCCCCGAGATCACCTATGTCTTTTTGGACAACTATGAAGCCGGCAAGGAAATCGAGGCCCGCTACCACCTCTTCCCCCGCCAGCATCTGCTGATCCTGCCCGCTTCCCCTCCCAGCCTGGTATTTCATACCCTGAAGGAGCACCAGGCCTCCTTTATCCTCAGGCGGGAGGCCCAGGGGCCCCCAGTCCCGGGACTTAAGGCCCTCCTGGACCTGGGCGCGGCCCAGCCCCTCAACCTGCCGGGGAAAGGCCAGGTTTTGCGGCTGAACCCGCAGCTCATCACCGGCGGTTTCTATGATTGAGGCCATCCTGCTCTTGGGCCGCCTGGTCCTGGGGTTGGCAGGAGTGCTGCTGCCCGGGATTATCCTGGTCAGCCGCCTGGCCCCCGGCTTTTCCCGCCTGGAGCAGGCCGCCGCCGGCTTCGGGGTGGGGAGCCTGGTCATCACCCTGTGGATGCTGGGCTTGAGCAGCCTGGGGCTTCCGTTCAGTCTCCCCCTGATCCTGGCCCCCCCCTTGGCCCTGGTGGGCGGTTTCTGGCTCGGTCAACGCTTAGCCCGGGTTCAAGGTCGGCAAACCCCTGCCCCCGCCCCGGCACAACCTGCCGTACCAACACCCTATGGGCTTTGGGACTGGCTGTTCATCAGCCTCCTGGCGGCTCTTTTCCTCTTTGTCACCCTGCGGGCCGTGATCTATCCCATGTGGTCCTGGGACGCCATCGCCACCTGGGGCTTTAAGGCCAAAGTTTTTTATCTGCGGGGCATGGTGGATTTAGGCGGATTCGAGGCCCATAATTATTATCCCAACCTGGTCCCCTTGTTTATTTCCTACCTGTATCTCTGGTTGGGCCAGGTGAACGACCAGGTGGTGAAGCTGATCTTTCCCCTGTGGGGCGGGGCGCTTCTCCTCATGCTTTTCGGGATGCTTCGACGCTTAACCCTGAGCCGCACCCAGGCCCTGGGAATAACTACCTTTCTGGCCCTAAACGGCATCACCTTCGTCACCCACCTCTTTATTGCCTACGCCGATCTGGCCCTCACCTACTTCACCCTGGGCGCGGCGGGCTATCTCTACCTCTGGCTTGTCAGGGCCGTGCCTTCCCGAACTCTTTGCTTAACGGCCCTGTTTTTCGCCGGCATTACCTGGAGCAAGTTTGAAGGTGCGCCCCTGGCCGGTTCCATCCTGCTGGCGGCCGGCCTCACCCTACTTTGGCTGCGACCCCCTGACTTAACCCGCCGTCTGGCTTTTCTGGCCTGGCCTTTGGGCGGCCTGCTCCTGGGGTATCTCCCCTGGCGGTTTTTTGCCATGTCCCACGGCATCGAAACCGGCTCCGACCACATCCTGGGCTTTTACCCGCAGCAACTGTTGAAGGCCTTGCCTGCCTTGCTGAGCGCCCTCCTCAACCCCACTCTTTTCGGCATCCTGTGGCCGGCAACGGTCCTGGCTGCGATTTTTTCTGCGAAAAGACTCTTCACTACCCCGGTCCTCTTCCTGGTCCTCTTTTTGGGAGGCAATTTTCTGGCAGTTCTTTTGGCTTATGCCGTGGCCCCCACCTCTCCTTTTGAGTTTCACCTGTATTTGCGGGCCACCCTGGACCGTCTGCTGTTGCATCTCACGCCGGTGGCGGCTTTACTGATTGGCGAGGGAGTTAAATCAATGGAGGGAGGGGCAGGGAAGAAGGGTAGGGCGGGTTTGAAACCGAGTTGCATTTTATAGACAATTTATTGTAGCCGCAGGCTTCAGCCTGCGCCGGCACAGGCTGGAAAGCCTGTGCCACCGTTTGACTGCAACCTGGTATGAAACGTCCCTACCTGACTTTGAAGGTATCGTTTTAAAATCCCTCGTTCCCAAGCTTTGCTTGGGAACGTTATTATGAGCCAAGCTGAGCTTGGCATCCAGGGCGTTCCCAAGTGCCACTTGGGAACGAGCTATTCAAGGATTAAGGTTGCTCCCCACTCTGCATCCTGTCCGGAATAAAAAAGGGTGGGAAAGGCCGGGTTGGCCTTTCCCACCCTGAGCAAGGGATGGGGGGTGGGGGCTTGGGGGAGGGGGAAGGGGCCGTTGCCCCTTTGCCCCCTCCCCCAACATTCAGTTCAAGCTCACGCAGC
>JBAQHL010000430.1:0-1632 GCA_049288295.1 Desulfobaccales bacterium | reverse complement strand
ACTGCCCTTGGCTCCAGGAACTACCACCATAGTCAGGGCTGGGGACAGGCAATCTTCATTGTTACCTTTTGAGCCTCTTGCAAAAGTCTCATAAAGGTTGATTTATTGAAAAAATAAGCCCCATCGGTGCGTCTGTGCTAAGGTGATTTTGCGAGAAACACACTGAGCATAGCGAGGCGCCGATGAAGCTTAGAGAAGCAGTATCATGGTTAATGGGGACCTTGCAACGGAATTTAATCCCTCGCCTGGAAGAATGTTGGGAGCGTCCGTTAACTGATAAGGAGCAGCAATTAGTCAGCATCTTGGCAGTGCTCCAAGTCGAGAAATTTGTCCGACGGCCCGGCCAGAGATTCGGCCGCAAGCCCTGGGAGCGCCAGGCCCTGGCCCGAGCCTTTGTGGGCAAGGCGGTGTATAACCACCCCCACACCCGGGCCACCATTGAGGCTTTGCGGTCTTCGCCGGTCTTCCGGCGCATCTGCGGTTTTGTGGGGCTGGCCGAGGTCCCCTCCGAGTCCACCTTTTCTCGGGCCTTTGCGGAGTTTGCCGAGATGAAGCTGGGCGAGAAAGTCCACCAGGCTTTGGTGGAGCAGTGGGTGAAACCGGAATTGGTGGGGCATATCAGCCGGGACGCCACCGCTATTGAGGGCCGGGAAAAACCCCGGCGAAAGTCGCCGCCCCCCAAGCCGGCGCCCCGGAAAAAAGGCCGTCCCCGCCGCGGCGAGGTGCGGGAAGCCAGGGCGGAAACCCGCTTGCAGCGCCAGTGTCGGCAAGCGGCCCCGGAAGCCCTGGCGGAACTGCCGGTGCACTGCGATGTGGGGACGAAGAAAAACTCCAAAGGATATAAAGAAAGTTGGATCGGTTACAAGCTGCACGCCGACGTCAATGACTGCTGCTTGCCCATCAGCGCGGCGCTGACCGCGGCCTCTCTGCACGACAGCCAGGTCGCCATCCCGCTGATGAAGATGACCAGCGAACGGGTAGATTACCTGTATGATCTGATGGATGCGGCTTATGATGCGCAACCCATCTACGACGTCAGCCGCAGCCTGGGACACGTCCCCATCATCGACAAGAATGGCCGGGGGCGGGAAGTTATGCCGCTGGCTCCCCATGAGGCGGCCAGGTACAGGGAACGGACGGTGGCGGAGCGCTTTAACAGCCGCCTGAAAGAAGAGTTTGGAGGCGGCCGCGTTATGGTGCGGGGAGCCCAGAAAGTCGGGCTCCACCTCATGTTTGGTGTTATCGCCTTGTTTGCCGACCAGTTGCTCAAGCTGATCAGCTGAGCATCGCCAGGCCGGCCGGAGCTTGCCAAGCTTATCCGGGGAGAGGTCTGTCCTGTACCCGCGAAAAGCGGCTCGATTTCCCGCAAAGAGGACAGGAATGGACGATTTCATTGGCTAAAACTCCCAATACCTTGCCGTTGCCTTAAGCTGACCGACATTTTTTAAAATTTTGCAAGAGGCTCTTTAATCAGAGATTTCCATGTGATATAAAAATGTTTTACCTTAATTATCTTCCCAACGTATCCCTTGGCATCAAAGACCCCAGCTGTCTCTGCTTCTTTGACAGCCTCCCTGATCTCTTTTAACAGCTGAGCTCGGATCTTTGCTCTTTCGAGTGACATAAATTTGT
>JBAQHL010000429.1:0-3511 GCA_049288295.1 Desulfobaccales bacterium | reverse complement strand
GTTTAAGTGGGCCCTCAAGGCCTTGAGAGAAAATTTCTCGGCTTGCTGGCCCAGGCGTTTGACCTGCCATGTCTGGAGTTTCAGCTGCTTGGCCAGGTCAGCCGGGGAGGTCTGGGGCGCGGCTTCTTTATAGCGGATGAGAAGACGCAGTTGCCGGGCCAGCATAACCAGGATGCGGGGTGGTTCCAGCCCCAGGTCCAGGAGATGGTCCAAGGCCGCCAGGCGCCGGGGCAGGGCCTTCTCCCCCAAAGCCTCCACCAGGGCAAAGATGTTGTACGTGCGGCTGTGGCTGGCGAGCTGGTTGACCTGCTGGGGGGTGAGAGTGGCTTCCGCGCCGGCAAAAAGGACCAATTTTTTGAGTTCCTGGTGAAGGTCAGAGAGGTTGGCCCCCACCACCTCCACCAGGCGCTGAGCCGCAGCCGAAGAGAGGGTTTTGCCCAGGCCCTTGGCCTCCTGGGCCAGCCAGGGAAGAAGCTCACCCTCCCGCAAGCGGAAAAAACCCAGCGCCGCCTCGTTTTTCTGGACGCGGCCGAACACCGCGTGTTTTTCCACGTCCCGCAGCTTTAAGCCCGGGGCGGTGAGGACCACCAGACTGCGCGGGGCAGGATGGTCGAGGTAGGTCAGCACGGCTTCGAGAGCCTTGGCCGGGTAGGTCTCGGCCCGGCGCAACACCAGCAGCTGGCCGGAGCCCCACAAAGTGGCCATACGGGCCTGGGCGAAAAATTCCTCAAGGCTGACGTCGGGGGCCTCCCGCACCACCCGCAGGGGCGCCTCGCCGGACTCCTGGGCCAGGGCAGCCTCCAGGCGCCGCAGGGCCCGCTCCATGAGAAATTCTTCTTCCCCGAAAAAGAGGTACAGGGGCCGCAAATTCCGGTGTTCCAGGTGGCGTTCCAGGGTGGGATGGGACATGGGAAACCTGTCAGTTACGAGGAGTTTAACAAACTAGAAAATAAAAGTCTTAGACCCAATCATAAAAACCGAAAACTGAAAACTGAAAACCGAAAACTGAAAACTGAATTAAATCACCAATAAAACCTTGTCCAGCATCTTCTTGGCCAGGGTGACCGCACCCCGCCGCACCCCCATGTCTTTCAGGGCCTCGCCTTCCTGATAGGTCTGGTCCACCACGTAGTCTTCCTGGACGATGCCCTGGTCCTTCCAGATGACCTTGCCGGTGCTGCGGCGGGTCAGTTGCACCTCCACCTGGATGGTGACCCGGCGCACCAGGGAGCGGTTGATGTTGAAGAATGCCGTGGAGGAAAAAGCCACCGACGAGACTTTTCCTTCCAGGACCAGGTCGGCGTTATCCGGCCGGGGGGTGAGGCGCAGGGCCGGGGAGCGGCTGAAGGTCTCAATGAAGGTGTTGGCAAACAGGGACTCCAGGCCCACCTCGGTGGAGCGGTTGGCGAATAACGGAATGGCCAGGGTGGGGCGCTCGGTGCCGGTAGGGGTTTCCCCGCGCCCCACCGGCCGGTAGCCGCAGCCGGACAGGGCAAGGGAAAAAAGGCAAAAGAGCGCCAGGAAAATATGAGTAAATGTAGGGCGGGCACTGCCCGCCGAATATAGCCTTTGCCAAAAGTTTCTTCCTCTTATCCCCTCTCCCCCCAACGGGGGGAGAGGATTAGGGTGAGGGGGGACGAGAAAAAACTTCTGGCAATCGGTATACGTAGTGGGCGGTGCCCACCCTGCAGAACTGAGAACATCAGGAAGGACAGTCCCGGCCTTCGACATTGCACCGCGCCGGGGGCCTGTTTCACCTGTTGATTGGAAAAAATATTTTCGCAAGGGATTCAGCTTCTCACCTCGTCCCCAAGCCCCTGCTTGGGGACGTCCAGGAAATATTTGGTAGGGCGGGAAAGCGAAGCGCATCCCGCCCTGGGGATTCTATGTTCTGAGTGGCACAGGTGAGGACAACTGTGCCTTCCAAATTTTGATGATGCACAGTGCGGACCCTTTCAGCGTCAGTTGAGCTTTTCGTAACAGCTCCTCATAAGCCTTGGCCCACCCGTAAAGCATGAAAAGCCGGTAGGGCGGGCGTCTCCGCCCGCCTCGAGTATCCGCACAGAGGTCATAGGGCGTGCCGTGCAAGCCATTAGCCAGTTGTGGCGGCCATGGGCCGCCCTATGTGAACTTTTCGGAGCAGCTTCTCATGGGTCTCGAACCCACCCGCAAAACCTTAAAACTAAATGTAGGCCGGGCATTGCCCGCCGAATAACTGGTGGGCAGTGCCCACCCTGCAGACCTTCGCCACCAGAAACTCTTTTTCGGTGCAAAGCAGAGCTTCACAGCCAATTTCGGTTCCCAAGCAGGAGCTTTGGAACCAGAAAAGGTGCCTGCTCACGTGACAATGTTGACCAATTTTCGTTTCGCCAGAACCACCCGTTTGGGTTCGCCTTTGAGCCATTTCTGGACCGAGGGATCATTCAAAGCCAAGTTCTTCAATTCTTCATCAGTAGCCGACACCGGGACGACGATTTTCCCCCTCAACTTCCCATCCACCTGCAGCACCAGGGTAAAGGCGGACTCAATCAGGGCCTCGGGCTGGGCAACGGGCCAGGCTTGAAGCTGGAGGGAGGTGTCATTCCCAAGGGTTTGCCATAACTCCTCGGCGATATGGGGCACAATGGGGTTCAGAAGTTTCACCAGTATCTCTATGGCCTCCCGCCAGACCCGAAAAGTGAGTTCTTCCCGAGGCAGGGTTTCGAGGGTCTGATAAAAGGCGTTCACCAGTTCCATTACTGCGGCGATGGCGGTGTTGAAATGAAAATCCCCTTCTATGTCCTCGGTAACCTTTTTAATGGTTTGATGGACCTTGCAGCGAAACTCCCATAATTGCGCAGAGAAATCTGTGCCAACCCCCTCATAGGCCGATACCTTCTTGATGTCCTCCAAAATCGTATGGGTCAACGACCACACCCGGTGCAAAAAGCGGTGCGCCCCGGCCACCCCCTGATCGCTCCATTCGAGATCCCTTTCCGGCGGCGCGGCGAAAAGCAGGAAAAGGCGGGTGGTGTCGGTGCCGTAAGTTTCTATCATGTCGTTGGGGTCCACCACGTTCCCCTTGGACTTGGCCATCTTGGCCCCATCTTTGAGGACCATGCCCTGGGTAAGCAGGCGGGCAAAAGGCTCGGCGTGCTGCACATACCCCAGGTCCCGCAGCACCTTGGTGAAAAAGCGGGCATACAGGAGATGCAGCACCGCGTGCTCGATGCCGCCGATGTACTGATCCACCGGGGACCAGTAGTTCACCCGGGCCGGGTCCAGGATCCCCTGGGTATAGTCCGGGCAGGCAAAGCGCAGGAAGTACCAGGACGATTCCACAAAGGTGTCCATGGTGTCCACTTCCCGGCGGCCGGGCCCCCCGCAGGCCGGGCAGGTGGTTTTCCAGCAAGACTCAAGCTGGGCCAGGGGAGAGGCCCCCACCTGCTTGATCTCCACGTCCAGGGGCAGGACCACCGGCAGGTCCTGTTCAGGGACCGGCACCGCGCCGCAGGCCTCGCAATAAATCAGG
>JBAQHL010000428.1:0-1915 GCA_049288295.1 Desulfobaccales bacterium | reverse complement strand
GCATTACCGCCATGATGGCCGCGGCCATCTACAATCCCAATATCATCTGGGACGAATATTCGGCCCGCTTTGCCGAGGCGGAAATCCAGGCGGTGGCCATGCTGGCGGACCTGGTGGGCTATGATCCAAAACGGGCCGGCGGCGTCTTCACCTTCAGCGGCACCGGCACCATCCTCTACGGCATCAAGCTGGGCCTGGAAAAATACCTGGGGGGCCGTGGTATGGAAGAGGGCATCCGGGAGGACCTGAAGGTGGTGGCCTCGTGCTCCTCCCACTACGCCCGCCTGAACGTCAGCGCCTGGCTGGGTTTGGGCATGAAAAACCTGGTGACCATCCCCTGCACCCGGGACAATGAGATGTCCCTCACCGACCTTGAGGATTATCTGCGCCAGGCCTTCGGGGCCAAGGAGAAGGTGGCGGTGATCATCGCCACCATGGGCACCACCGACGCCTTCGGCATCGACGACTTGGCAGCCATTGTGCGCCTCGTGGATGAACTGGTCCAGGAATTTAAAGTCCCCACCCCCCATATTCACGCCGACGCAGTTATCGGCTGGATCTGGTCGGTGTTCCGGGACTATGATTTTGACGCCAACCTCCTGGGGTTTCATGCCCGCACCCTCCGCTCCCTGGATGATTCCTTGAAACGCCTCAGTCATCTGGGACTGGCCGATTCCCTGGGGGTGGATTTCCACAAAACCGGCTACACACCCTACATCTCCAGCGCCTTCTTGGCAAAAGAACGGGAGGATTTGACCAGGCTCTCCCGCCACCCCGAAGAAATGCCTTACCTCTACCAGTTCGGCCAATACCGCCCCGGCATTTACACCCTCGAGTGCTCCCGGGCCGGCAGCGGCGCCCTGGCGGCTCTGGCCAACATGCGCCTGTTCGGCAAGCAGGGCTTCCGCGTGCTCATCGGCCACATGGTGGAAATGGCCACCATGCTGCGGGAGCGCCTGGAGGCCTATCCTTTCATAGAAGTGCTGAACGACTTCAATTATGGGCCGGTGACCTTGTTCCGGGTGTATCCTGAGGGGCTAACGGCGAAGGAGGCCTTCCAGCGGGAGGTGGGCAACCCCGCCTACCGCGGGGAGCTCGAGGCCCACAACGACTACAACCGGCGCATCTTCCAGATGGTGCACGACCGGGCCATGGCGGGCCGGGGGGTGCTGTTGTCCTGGACCACCGCCTACCGCCACGCCGACTATGACGGTGAGGAGGGGCCGCCCATCGCCGCCTTGAAATCCTTTATCCTGAGCCCCTGGACGGACCTTGCCGCAGTGGACATGGTGGCCCGCCAGGTGGTGGAGGCCCGGGAAGCCCTGGCCAAGGAGGCTGAGACCTCCGGGAAAATCATGTAGAACCGCTGCCCCTGGTGGTTTTAGGGCCAGGGGCGGCCCTCCCTGGATTTTCTTAATAAAAAAGGAAAGAAATATAAAAAAGCTTTAAAGTTATTCCCTCATATTTCCGAATTTCTTAAACAAGGAATCAGACATCTCAATAAAAAACTCGAAACTCAACTCGAAACTTTTTAAAACAGTTCCTCTTGGGCCTCTGGCCCACCCGTAAGGTATGAAAAGTCGGTAGCGGGCGTCCCTGCCCGCCATATTCGCTGCCCAGTGTGCTACATATCCATTCCTGGTGCACCAGACAGAATATGGAATAAATGTAGGGCGGGCACCGCCCGCCAAATTATAGCGGTGGGCGGTGCCCACCCTGCATAAATTTTTTTATACAGGGGCCTATAAGCCTTTAGCTTCTCCACGGGCATATGGTCATACTGTGCAGGGCGTACGGGGTCGCCGGAATCCGCGGCCTGGTCCGAAAAAGGAGGAATAATACATGGCAAGGCCGGGGAAATTTGTTTCACAAGGTTTTCTGCTCCTGGCAACCCTGCTTTGGGGGCTCTTTTCCG
>JBAQHL010000427.1:0-1819 GCA_049288295.1 Desulfobaccales bacterium | reverse complement strand
ATCATCATGGCCGGAGGCAAGGGGGAGCGCCTGTTTCCCCTTACCCGGGACAAGGCCAAGCCCGCCATTGTCTTTGGGGGCATTTACCGCATCATTGATTTCACCCTGTCCAACTGCCTGAACTCCGGCATTCGGCGCATCTATGTTCTGAGCCAGTACGGCAGTCTGTCCCTGGACATCCACCTGCGCCTCGCCTGGGACATTTTCCGGCCGGACCTGGGGGAGTATATCTATTCGGTGCCCCCCCAGCAGATCACCGTGAACCGCTGGTACCGGGGCACAGCCGATTCCATTTACCAGAACCTGAAACTCCTGGACGAGGAGCGGCCCCGGCACGTCCTCATCCTCTCCGGGGACCATGTCTACAAAATGGATTACCACGCCATGCTGGACTTTCACCTGTCCAAGGGTGCGGACCTGACGGTGGCGGCGGTGCCGGCCCCCCGCCGGGAGGCCAGCGCCTTCGGCATTCTCCATGCCGACGCCGACAGCCGGGTCATCAACTTTCTGGAAAAGCCTGCAGACCCGCCCAGCATGCCGGGAAACCCGGATATGTCCCTGGTGTCCATGGGGGTCTATATCTTTGCCGGCGAAACCCTGGTGCGGGAATTGATCGCGGACGCCAAAAATCAAGACAGCCAGCACGATTTCGGGCGCAATATCATTCCCCAAATGGTGGGCAAGAAAAAGGTCTTTGCCTATAACTTCATGGACAAAGGCGGCGACAAACCCGGGTATTGGCGGGATATCGGGCAACTGGACGCCTATTTCCAGGCTCATATGGACCTCATGGGGGAAAGGCCGGTATTCGACCTGTACGGTGACGATTGGCCCATCCGCAGCCAATTGACGGTTATGCCCCCCACCAAATATTTGAGCCATGAAAAACCCGTGGACATCACCGATTCCTTTATTTCTGCCGGGTGCGAACTGCATGAAGCCAAGGTGGTCCGGTCCGTCCTGTCCCCAAGGGTCAGGGTGGGCAAAGGCGCTCACCTGGAGGAGGCCATTATCTGGAATAATGTGCGGGTGGGCCTGGGAGCCAAAATCAGGCGGGCCATCATCGAAGACGGGGTCAATATCCCGCCCCGCTTCACCATCGGCTACGACCGGGAGGCCGACGCCGCCCGCTTTCCAGTGACCGAGGGTGGTATCGTGGTGGTGCCCGGCAACGTCACCCTGGAGGGTCCCTGATGCGGTTGGCCGCCATCGGCAAACAAAAAGCGCCGGCTGAGGCCACCCGCCTGTATTTGGTGCGCCACGGCCGGGTGGCCGAGGGCCACACCCACCGCTATCACGGCAATAATGACATCGGCTTAAGCCCCGAAGGGGAACGGCAGTTGACCCAACTGGCAGACCATCTTCAGTCCGTGCCTTTGGCCGCGGTGTACGCCTCCAGCCTCGGGCGCTCCCGGGACGGGGCCGCCCGCCTCTGCCAGGGGCGATGCCTTGAACCCCTTGTTATCCCGGAGTTCAGGGAGATTCATTTCGGAGTTTTTGAAGGGCTGACCTTTGAGGAGATTTCCCAGCGCTACCCGGAGGAGTTGGCCTGCCGCTTCCAGGACCTGAAACATTTCCGCATCCCTGAAGGGGAAAGCCTGCTGGATGTGCATGACCGGGTCCTGCCCCGCCTGAAAACCCTGGTGGCCGATCACCCCGGCCAATCCCTGGCCCTGGTGGCCCATGCCGGGGTCAACCGGGTCATCCTCTGCGACGCCCTGTCCCTACCCCTGGAAAACATCTTCCGCCTGGACCAGAACTACGGCTGCCTCAACATCATCGACTACTTCCCCGACTTCACCATGGTCCGCCTGCTGAA
>JBAQHL010000426.1:0-7508 GCA_049288295.1 Desulfobaccales bacterium | reverse complement strand
TTGCAGTTCCTGGTGAAAAAAAGCCCGGGGCCTTAGCTGCAAGAGGTGGCATAATCGGCGGGATGCGTCTTCCCTTTTTCCACTGAAGTGATTACCTGAAGAAGACCACCACAATTCTAAAACGGGTATTTAAAAAAGGAGGAAAAAGATATGGGCTTGATTATGGCCATCATTGTCGGCGGCATCATTGGCTGGTTGGCCAGCCTGATCATGAAGACCGGCTCAATGGGCATTCTGGGCTACATCATCATCGGCATCGTGGGCTCGGCTTTGGGACATTTTCTGGCCGGGGCCATCGGCCTGGAAGCCTACGGCCCCATAGCCCGCCTGGCCGTGGGAGTGGCCGGGGCAGTTCTGTTAATCATTATCCTGCGGGCTCTCGGGGTGATGTAGGGAGAGGACTGCCAGGCTGAAAAAAGCGGTCTGGTGCTGCGGCAAAGCAAAGATAAGGGTATCGGTCAATCCCTGAATCTATCTCTTATGAATAAGATCTCATCCGGACCGTTTCAATTTCCCCAAAATTTTTTAAAAAAATTTCACTGTTTCCTAAAGTTATTTCGCCTGCGACCGATGAGGGGGATAAGAGGAGGTCGAGGGCATGCTGCAGTTCTCTTTGGGCCTTATGGTTGGCATCATGATGGGGGTTTTTATCATGTGCCTGATGATCATGGCGGGCCGGGGCCAAGAACCGCCTGCGGATTGAACGCCTGAAGAAGGGAGGGGTTCACTGGCAGGCAAGGGGGGCTAACCTGTTATCCGAGGCGCCTATCATACCCCTTGTGAAGAACCAATGATAGCGCCGAAGCTTCTTTCTAATATTCAAGGGCGGGCGTCCCCGCCCGCCATCCCGGTGCGCAGTGTGCACCCTGCATCTTCTCAAAACTTAAAACTCGAAGCTCGAAACTTTTCAAGACAGTGGGGTAGTAGGGGTGAGGAATATTGATGGGAGAGGTGGGGACGCCAACCTCTTATCCCCTCCCCCTACTACTTCTTCCGCCCGATTAACATACTGGTCTGGGGACTGGTGGTTTGGTGCTTCGGGGTGCTCAGGCCGGTCTGTGCCATCATGGCAGCCACTTCCCGGTGGGTATAGGCCCGGCCTCCGGGGGTTACCGCCAGCATATGCACGGAAAACATGGCCGCCTCCGGCGGGCTTATCAGGTCGTCGTTGAGGAAAAAGTCCTGGATGGCCAACTGGCCCCCAGGATTAAGAGCTTTAACACTTTTTTCGATAATCAGGCGGCACTGCTCCTCGGTGTGGCTGTGCAGGATCTGGGAAACCCAGATAAAATCATAGCCTGAGCCGATGCTCTCCTCGAGGAAATTCCCGGCCATGGTGTCGATGCGCTCGGCAAGGCCATGGCGGCGGATATTTTCCTGGGCAATGGTGATGGGCTGGGGAAGGTCAAACACCGTGGCCTTGAGCGTGGGGCTGGCCTGGGCAAAGGCAATGGCATAGGTGGCCGGGCCGCCTCCCAGATCCAACAGCCGCGCCACCCCGGTGAAGTCCAGCTTGGCCGCCACCTCGGGCGCCAGGTCCCGGGCGATGGCGTGCATGCCCCAGATAAAATCCCGCACCCACTCCTCTTCTGGTTCCGGGACCCGGTCCAGCCAGCGCTCTGATTTGCTCATGTCGGCGTGGCCCCTTTTCACCGTCTCCTCCAGTTCGGACCAACCCCACCAGGTGTGGTGCATGTGCCGGACGATGGCCCCCCGGTAATCCTCTTTCCCCCTCACCAGATACCTGGAAGTGAGCTCGCCGTTCCTGAAACGCTCTCCGTCTTTATCCACCAACCCCAGGGCGGCCAGGGCGTTGAGGAGAATGCCCAGGGCCCGGGGGTCGGCTTTCACCAGGCTGGCGATTTCCGGCAGGGTGCGAAAGTCCTCCAAATGGTTAAAAAGTTCCAGGTCGGTGGCCACCATGACAATCTTGGCAGGCCGAAAACCCCGAACATAATTCATAAGTTCCTGAAAGTCGGCTCCAGGGGGTTTGCTCATGGGCAGGTCCTCATTTGGGGGATTTATTAATCTTTTTGATTTCTTGGGCCTTGCCGTTGCGGTGATTTTCCTCAAGGCGCCGAATCCAGGTATACAAGGTATCCCGGAAGTAATACGCCAGCCCGGCCGCCAGCAGGCATAAGCCCAACAGCACAAAAGTTGTCCAGTAATTGCCCTCGTACACCTGGGCTCCCTGGAGGGTAAGAAGCAGGGTGCCGGGGAGCCTGCCGATAATGGAAATAACCCAGAACACCCGCAGATCCATGGGGCTCAATCCCAGGATAAAACTCAAGTAATCCTTGGGGAAACCGGGGATAAGAAAGAGAATGAAGGCTACCAGGGCGCCCTGATGCTCCATGAGGAAGTCAAAGCGCTGCATGGTTTCCCGGGAAACCACCCGGGTGACGAAGCGTTTTTCCAGCCAACGGCCCAGGAGAAAAGCGGCAGTGGACCCCAGGGTCAGGCCTATGGTGGAGTAGAGCAGGCCCAGGGGAACGCCGAAAAGATAGCCCCCCAAAAAACCGGTGGCTTCTCCGGGAATGGGGGCCAAAATCACCTGGAGAGACTGGACTGTAATAAACAATACAGGCGCCAGGGGCCCGGCACTTTTGATCGCAGCTTTGACCTGGTCTTTGTCGGTGATGAAATCATAATAAGGGGAAAACCAGTTCCACAGGGGGTCCCAAAGCTCTATGGCCAGATAAAGGCACAGACCGGTAACGGCCAGCGCGGCCAGAAGCCACCGTTGGCGGTTATTGCCGTGCGGCTGCGGTTTGGGGGCATGCATGGGGTTTTCAGGGGACGGGGGCTCGGAAGGTTTCACGGTTAAAGAGTTTTCCTGGGAAGTCTTGGGCATTATACATTTTTCTTAGACCACTGCGCCAGGGTGGAGTTGATAATTGGCTCCGGGGCAGGTCCGGTTCACCTTTTCAGTGTCATTTCCAGGGTGGCTTCACCTCCCAAAGCCCCGGCCAGGCCGCCCCCGGTGAGCCATGCTTTGGCAGTGGCTTCCCCCTTCAGGTAGGCATCCAAAAAGGCCGTGGTGGCCGATTGGATGAGGACATGCCAGTGGGGGTTTTTAAGCCCCCGGTCAAAAGGGCAGGGGTAGTCCGAAAACATCATGTGATCGCCGTTTTGGAAGGTTATCAGGTATTGGTCGGAGCCCCGCAGGTGGTCAAAGGGCAAGCGGCGTTCCGCAGCCGCAGTCTCGCCCACGGGGCTGTCATCCCTGGTGCCGGTCATGTGCATACAGGGCACGGTGACCCTGGCGTAGGCCTGAGATAGATATTCCTGCGACTTTCTCGGTACCGGCGTACTCATGGGGATGGCGGCTTTGAGGCGGGGCTCCCTCATGGATATTTCCCGGCCCCCCGGCCCGACAAAAACCTGGCCCGCCGCCGCCAGGGTCGTGTAGGCGCCGAAAGAATGCCCGGCGACCCCCGCCCGGGTAAGGTCCAGTCTCCCCTTCAACGGGCTTGCCGCCTGGTTGAGCATCACCAGTTGATCCAGGGCAAAGGCCACGTCCAGGGGGCGGTTTATGCTGTTTTTCAGCTTGCTGGCGGGCCGCAGGGCAGGAGGCAGCTTGTCGGGGTTCCTCGCCCAGATGGCGCTGTCACTGCCCAGATGCTGCAGGTGCACCGAGACATAGCCATGGCTGGCCCAGTGGCGGCCCAGGTACTGGTAGCCCTCCCGGGACCCCCCCAAGCCATGGGAAAAGATGATCAAGGGGAAAGGCCCCGGGCCTTTGGCCGGGTAATATATTTTCACCGGCACCTCCCGCCGGCGTTTGTCGTCTTTCCAGGAATACAGGATGACTGCTACTTCATGAGGGCCGGGGCGGCTCCAGCCAGATGGCTGGGAACCACCAGCAGGGGGGGAGGGGCCGGCCCAGCCGGGGGGCGCAAAGACTGGGTTGAAAAGTAGCCCGCATGTCAAAAAGAAGCCCATGAGGGAGCAAAGCTTTTTATTCATATTAAGGTTAATCCTAATTTTGTTAACTAAAAATCTAACTACAAGGTTATATTTACAAATACCCACTTACCCCCCCCCTTTAGAAAAGGGGGAAATTTATAAACTTTTTTGGCTACTTTTTGTTGCAGCGTTAATCGGGCCTTGGGCAATATGTAGCCGGAGGCTAAGGCCTGCGCTCCCACAGGCTGGAAAGCCTGTGCCACCGAAAATAACTTTTGTCATGGGGGGGAGAAACAGGCCATGGTCCTTAGGCCCCTTCCAAGCCAAGCCTGGAGGCCCCCTTTTTTCTCAAAGGTCCCCTGATTACCCAAAAATATTGCAACAGGGCCAGGAGGGCAATAACCCCCGCCAGGAGCGCCCATCCACGGCGCAAGACAAAGAGGCTCCCCCAGAAGACCAATAGAGAAACCGCCGCGGTGAACGCCGCCACCAGCATATCCTCAAGGGGAAAGACCTTGAGGCGTTTTTGAATGAAACCGAAGGTCACCAGGGCCATGCCGCCTTTGGTGAGGATCATGGCCAAGGCCGCGCCCCACAGGGGGGTTGCCGGAATAACCAGCCAGCAGACCATCAGATTTAAGGCCAGGGCTCCCAGATACACCATGACCAGCATTCTCTCCAGACGCATGCTGATGAGGAGAAAGCCGGCCAGGTTGTGCAGGAGGGAAAAAAGGATGGTGATCACCAGATAACGCTGCAGCCAGACGGCGTCGGCGTAATGGGGGCCATAAATAATGGGGATCAGGCGGTCACTTTCAGCCCACAGGGTAATCATGGCGAGCAAAGAGGCGCCGATCAGCCAGCGGGCGGAGGCCCGGGCCAGAAGGGCCACTTCCCCGCGGTCCACTTCCCAGAACTTGACAAACAGGGGAAAAAGAATGCTTTGGAGGATAAGGCTGGCGGCAATGGTGGAAACTCCATCCACAATTTGCCAGGTGGCGCTGTATTGGGCCACCCCTTCTGAGCCCGCATATCTTTGGAGAAAAAAAACATTGGCCTTGTTGAAAAGGATGGAGGTCACTGCGAGGAGGGCAAAAATCAGCACGCCGCGCAGGGTGGCCCCAAGCCCGGCCAGAGAGGGCCAGCGCCACAATCCTTTAACCCCTGCGGCCCAGGCGCCGCCCCCCAGATTGATCAAGGTTTCTATGGGCTTGAACAGGGCAATGGCCAGGGGCGGGGCCCCAAGGAAGATGGCGGTAAAGCCGTAGCCGTACCCCACCAGCGCGGCCAGGGCCCTGATCTTTCCCTCCAGGGGTTGGCGGCCCTGCACCTGCAAGGTGGTGAAAAAGGTGGTGCTCAGGGCCTCCAGGCCAAATCCCAGGCTGATGATCAGGGCAAATTCATAAAGCGGCGAGGAGTATTGCTGCCAGTTGACAAAACTCACAGCCCCCACATAGGCCAGGGTTAAAAGCCCGCCTTTAAGAATGAGCATCTGGGTGAGGACTTCTTCGCGATTCCCGTCCTTTCTGGTCAGGAGCCCGACCAGGGGCACATTGAGGCCGAATTCGGCGATGAGCCGGAGAATGGTCCCCAGGTTGATGGCCAACATGAACTCGCCGTAGGTGTTGGTGCTCAGCCGGGCAAGATAAATGAAAAAGATGGCCTGGAGAATCTCCATGAACCAGCGGGCGCTGAGGAGAGAGGCCAACTTGGCAAAGATCCCATGGGAACGGGGAGGGGCGGGAGTGACTGGGGCGTCCTGGCCGGAGTTCATGGTCGTGCGGGGAAAAGATGCGGCGGCGATGTCATTCAGCCTCAGCTTTATGGTGAGGATTTGGCATGAGGCTGAATTATTAAGCCCCAACTCTCAGCCAAGGCACCCATTAAACCAGGTCCAGGATCAGTTTTTGGCCGTCCGCGAAAGAATCCAGATAATAGTCAGCCTTGAGAAGAGGGTTCCGGTAGGCAACCAGAGAAATGCCGGCGTTTTGGGCAAATTCTTCATCAACGCTGGAATCACCGATGTAAATGACCTCCCCGGGAGTCAGCTTGAAGTGTTCCAGGATACGCCACAGGGACTCGGGATGGGGTTTGGGCCGGGCAACGTCCAGGGCCGAAACCACCATATCGAACTGGTCCGCCAGGCCGTGGTAATGAAGCACCGCCTGGGTGGTGGTGGTGCGGTTGGTGGCCAGGGCGGTGTAAAACCGGGGCCGGATGAACTCCAGAAATTCCCGCAGGTGGGGGGCTTCCACCATCATGGGAATGAAACGCTGATAATCAATGGTGCGGCAAAAATCCAGCACCTCCTCCAGTCTCCCGGACTCCCGGAAGAGATACTCCAGGGATTCCCTGAAGGTGTGGGAGTGGACATAGTCCACCGCCAGGGGCGCCATGGGAGTTAAGCCAAAGCGTTCCAGGATGTCGTTGTAGAAAGCGATATTCGCCTGCCGGGAGTCAAAGAGGACCCCGTCGCAGTCAAAGCCCACAAGTTTCAGCACTCATTTCTCCGAAAAAACGAAAATTCCACCCCGCGGTTAAGGTACTGGTTATTCCCCTTCTTGTCAATCAAAGGGGAACTGTTGCACAGCTGCCGCAAGGTGCAACGAAATAAATGAGTGTCTCGAAAAAAAGGGAAGGACTCAGGATAATTCGGTGGTCAGGACCCGCCGAATTTCTTCAGGGATGCGGTCCAGGGGCATGACCTTTTGGGCCGCCCCCCTTTTGATGGCCTCTTTGGGCATGCCGAAAACCACGCAGGAGGCCTCGTCCTGGGCGATGGTGTAGGCTCCCCGCTCCTTCATGGCCAAAAGGCCTTCGGCCCCGTCGGCGCCCATACCCGTCAGAATCACCCCGATGACGTTAGCCCCGGCGCTCAGCGCCACCGAGTTGAAGAGCACATCCACACTGGGACGCTGGTGGTGCACCGGCGGCCCGTTTTTCACCTGGACGTGATAGCGGGCGCCGCTGCGCTTTAAAAGCATGTGGTAGTTGCCTGGAGCCACCAGGGCCCTGCCGGTGACCACGGTGTCGCCATCCTGAGCCTCTTTCACCTCAAGGGCGCATAGCTGATTGAGGCGCTCGGCAAAAGCGGAGGTAAACTTGGGAGGCATGTGCTGCACGATAATCAGCCCCGGAGTGTTCTGGGGCAGGCGGGTAAGAATTTGTTTAATGGCCTCGGTCCCTCCGGTGGAGGCGCCTATGGCAATAATCTTGTCAGTGGTTTGGGCCAGGGGAGCCAGTTTCACGGGGGGTGATGGGGAAGCGCTCTCTTGAGCTTTTCTGGAGTCAAAGCGGACACGGGCTGCGACCCGAATCTTTTCCGCCAGATCTACCCCCAGGTCCCCCACCGAAAAGGCGCTGCCCGGCTTGGCCAAAACCTCCACCGCTCCCAATTCCAGGGCCTGGAGCGCCATTTTACTGCCCCGGGGGGTTAGAGAACTGACGATTATCACCGGCAGGGGATGATAGTGCATGATTTTTTTTAAAAAGGTCAGGCCATCCATGCGGGGCATTTCCAGATCCAGAGTGATGACCTCAGGTTGGGTATGGACTATCAGGTCTCGGGCCACGAAAGGATCAGGGGCCGTCCCCACCAC
>JBAQHL010000425.1:0-2583 GCA_049288295.1 Desulfobaccales bacterium | reverse complement strand
AATGATAAGTTCCTCTTCCTCAAGATAGCCTATGGCATTAGAGATAATCAGTTGAGTCTCCAATTCTGCCATTGACCCTAAAGATATGGCGAAAAATTGTTTAAATTCTTTTGAAGAATTTCTGCCCTGTCCTTCTGCTATGTTTGAAGGAATTGAAACCGCAGCTCTTCGTATTTGATTGATCAAACCATAAATTTCCGGAGGGGGAAATTTCTCAGTAACAACATACATATCTTTCACAAATTCTATGGATAATTTCCAAACCTCCAGATCTTGATAAGATCTCGATTTTTGCATACCTTCAGATATTATTCCTCTAACAAAAAACTGAAAACCGAAAACCGAAAACCTTCTTATCTCACCGTCTTCACCTTATCATTGGTCTTAAAGGGGCCGCCGCTTATGGCCTGGGCCACTGCGCCGGTGTTCCCCAGCAGTTCCGTGATCCTGAGCTCCCCATGGCTATCATCCCGGGTAAAGCCCAGCGGCGCCCGGGTGGCGGGGTTGAGGACCTCCTGGCCCGGGGTCACCACCTTGAGGCGGTCCCCCACCTTGAGGCCGGTGGCGTCCCCCAGACTCAGGTAGACGTTCCCTTCCTTAACAAACTCCACCCGGCCGAACCAATCAACTTCCAGCAAGGCGGCAGACACGCGCAGGGCATTGTTGCGGACAAAGTCCTGGATGGCCGCCATATCCGTTCTTCCCTCCACCGGATAGGCGATGCCGTCCACCTTGGTGCCCTTAAAGGTGTCATAGGTTTCCAGGACAAAAAAGTTCGGATTCTTGCCCGAAGCGGGGACCACCCCGGTGAGGATCAGGGCCTGCACTCCCAGGTTATTCCCCAGAGCCTGGAGATTGTTGCGCAGGTTTAAGGGGCCCGTCACCTGGGCCTGGGTCATGGCTGACTTCACCTTCTCGGGATTGGCCACCTTGAGGTCTTTCTGACGGCTCATGTAGTCCGCCAGGGCCGCGGCCAGGGTGCGGTTGGCCCCCTCCATGCCCCTGGCCTCGGGATTGGGGTAGATGCCCACAAAGCGGCCCACAATGCCAGCGGGCCGGGCCTTATCCTGGGAATGGAAGGCTCTCAGGCCCTGTTCCCGGAGGATGCGGTCCACTTCCTGGCGCACCAGTTCCTTGACCTTTTCTTCCGGTACTCCCCTGGCGTACTTGGCCTTGGGGTCGAGGCCCATGCTCTGGGCTATCCTGGCCTTGACCATATCGGATATACCCTTAAATTCCTTCCCTTTCTCAGCGTAGAAATACTCCGGCTCACCGGGCATGGACGGGTAGTTGGGATTCTTGCTGCGCACCCAGGGCTTGCCCTCGATCATTATTTCATCTTGCCTGACCTCCGGAGGATATTGGGGTTCGGCTTCCAGGTCTGGATCCGGTGCCCGGGTGCCGGAAAGCCTGCGCCAGGTTTCCTTGGTTTTGCTGCAACCAACAAAAATCAAGACTGCGGCAAACAACATAATTAACAGAACGGACAAAAAGTTTCTCTCGGGTGAGCGCATTACCACCTCTCAAGCCTTTGTTTTATTACCGTTTTCGGTTTTCGGTTCAATGACGTTGTCATATGTCATTCTGTCCTGAAAAGTTCCTCAGGGGCGGCATAGGCTTTCCAGCCTGTGCGGATAATCGAGGCGGGCAGGAGGCCCGCGCTACCGACTTTTCATGCTTTGCGGGTGAGCCAACGGCCCATGAGGAGCTGTTACGCAAAGTTTATGCAGGGTGGGCACCGCCACCGCAATATTTGGCGGGCAGTGCCCGCCCTACATTTGCTAATGAAGCCGGGACTTGGGCTTGCTGATTTTTTAAACCCCCTTTTTTTAAAGGGGGGCAGGGGGGATTTGTTTTCCCTGTTACAAAAAGTTCAATGCCCTCTATTTCCTCCCAGCCATACCTGGGACCGGTAGGAGGGGCTTCCAGCCCGTCTAACACGGGCAGGATGCCCGTGCTACCAGTAATAACCGTGACCACAGACGTCCCGCCTGTGGCACAGGCAAGATGCCTGTGCTCCCGGAGAGACGTGTGGGCCGGTCCAGTATGACGGGCTTCCAGCCCTTCCAGGCACAGGTTGAAAAACTGTGCCACCAAATCTTTCTCTTCTTTTCTGGTTCCCAAGCTCCCGCTTGGGAACCCACTTGGACGCAAAGCTCTGCTTTGCACGCCTAAATAGAAGAAGAATCCCATGGTATTTCGATAGGTTGCCCAAGCGAAGCTTGGGCCCCCAATGGCGTTCCCAGAGAACTTATAACCAAAAAATCTTATCTTCGATCCCATCTTGGTTTTAGGCGTTAATCCCGAAGCAGGAGAAAAAACAAAAAGCCCACAGGGATATTACCCTGTGGGCTCAAGGTGTGTCAACCGCTTTTCGGTTTAGAAGAAGAACCAGCCGCCAAAGCGGACGCTGTGGTTATAACCGTTTCTCGACTCAGCGGATCCCACCCTGGTGTTCTGGAAGTACGAGGTGTTCATGTAGGAGTAACCGAGACCGAACTTGAAGTTGTTGTTGGGTTTGAAGAACAGGTTGACCTGCGCTTCCCCGGTGAACAGGGACTGGTCATTGACGCTAGCGTAGGT
>JBAQHL010000424.1:0-6653 GCA_049288295.1 Desulfobaccales bacterium | reverse complement strand
GTTTAATACCGATTTGCAGTCAAACGGTGGCACAGGTGTCCTCACCTGTGCAGACGCAGGCTGAAGCCTGCGGCTACAATAAATTGTCCATAGAACGCAACTCGGTTTAATATGCCATCTCCATTACCTCTTCACAAAAAATGGGCTGCCTGATCTCAGACCAGACAGCCCTGGGGGATAGGGTGAGGAAGCTTACCCTATTGATTTTGCTGGCGATAGGCTTTTTTGCCCTGTTGTTGCTGTTGTTGCTGTTGCTGGGGTTGCCCCTGAGGCCGGGATGGCGCCTGGAGCTGCGGCTGCACCCGGGGTTGCTGCACCACCTGAGGCGGCGGCTGCACCGGCCGCTGGGTCTGCACGTGCGGCGGTGGCTGCAGGCGGCGCGGCATCTGCGGTGGCGGCGTTGGCTGGACCTGCCTTTGCACCGGAGCCTGGGGAGGTGGTTGGACCTGCCGTTGCATTTGGGGCTGCGTCTGAGGCATCTGCGGCTGCATCACCTGGGGTTGCTGCTGCTGGGACTGCTGAGCCGGGGGGCGCCGCGGCGGCCACGCCTGGGGCGGACTGCTGGTCGCGGCGGGCGGTGATCCCGGAGCAGAGCTCTGCATCTGCCGCTGCCCGGGATAGCGACCGGGAGTGACCACGGTTTCCGGAGTTTGCTCATAGCGCCCCCAATATCCAGGTTGACGCTTCGGAGACTGGTATTTCTCCTGGGAAGCACCGGCCTGCGGCGGTCCCGGCGTTCCAGGAGTCACCACTTCGGAGGTGGGCGGTTTCTGGTAGCGTCCCCTGGCGTCCTGGGAGGGGCCAGACTGCCAGGGGGACCCGGCTTGGGGCGTTGCCGCTGGAGTCGGCTTTATCCGGTAGGGCGCGGCGGCCGGCGGGGTTGGGGCCTGAATTCCAGGCGCTGCGCCGGTGGTTTCCGGTCCCCCGGGGCGTCGGTGCATGGGCGCCGGTTGGACCACTTCAGTCCCTGGTGTCTGGGGAACCTTCCATTTCCGGGCGCTGGGGGCCATGGGCTCAAGGCGCTGATTCTCGGGGATTGTCCCCATCTGGGACCGCATCTGCTGGTTAGGCGGCATGACGGCGCTGGGAGGCAAGGCCGCCCCGGGCACGCCCCGCTGCCAGGCCCCCCCGGCCCCGGGCCGGGCCTTGGGAAGATTGGCGGAGAGAGTGGGGACATCCTTCACGACACTGGCATTAACCAGGTTAGGACGCACCAGATTGCTTCGGGATATTTGCCGGTAATTAACCGGGATCCCCTGGGGCAGAGGCTGGCGGGCCGCCATGGCCGGCGGCAGGACGTTGCGAAAATAGGCGCGGCGGGCCAGGACTTCCGGGGGCGGCGCCACGTTGCGGCGCTGGTAGATGTTGGTTTGTTGGACATAATTGTTAATATTGACCTGATTGATGCGGGTCACCCTGGCCACATAGGGAATGGGCGGCCCCCAATTATAGTAACCCACCCCAATATAGCCGGCTGGATAGTAACCCGGCGTGTAATAATTGTTGACGATGACCGTGCGGCGATAGTAATAAGGCACCGCCGGTGGCGGCATCAGACAGTTGCAGCCCCAGTAGGAATATGACGGCGTATAGGGGTTGGCAAACCCCAACAGGAAGTTGGCGGCCTTAACGAAAATCCAGAAAGGTGCAGTGATGAGGTTATCCAGGGACCCACGGTAAGGGCCACCCCCGCTGTAACCGTCGGGGTAATACCCCGGAGGCGGGGTGTAGTTGGGAGGTGGGATGGGGGCCCAGCCGATATAGGAGGTGTCGGCTCCTTCCGATTCCGGGGAGGTCCGCCAGTTCACGGTGTTGGGATACCAGGTACGTCCCGGCACCCAGACCCAGCCGTATTCCGGGGTGGGCATCCAGTTGCCGTGATGATACGTGGCATAACCCCAGGGTTCCTGGGTTTCAAAGACATACCCTTCCTCCGAGGGCGTCCAGCGGCCATCCACGTAAGGCCGCCAATTCTCCTGGACCTTGGTGGGATACCACACCGGCCCCTGCTCTCCATAATCCACCCAATTGCCGTGTTGTTTGAGCTCTTCATAAAAGATGGCGGCGTCTTCCATGGAGGCCCAGGCAGATGAGGGAACCTGGGCCGCGCCCATCAGGATGAGCACCAGGCCCAAAGAGAGGGCCACCTTAAGGAACCCGTGCTGCGGACTCATTTGTTATCTCCTTGCCACCAGGTGGTATTCCGGTCCCAAGTTCGGATGGGGAGGGCTGGGAGCCCCGGCCTATTCCCTGGTTCATCAGCCTTCTTGATAGAAGCTGTTGCAAAACCTATTTTCTGTCATCCTGAACGAAGTGCAGGATCTATAACTTGCTGTAAATACTAGATTCATCGCTATGCTCAGAATGACAAGACCCCGATTTCTGGGGTTTTGAAATAGCTTGTATAAAACCTTAATTATTAGATGAAAAAAACCTGCCACATATTAACAAAAAAACCGAATTTTTTTCGCCGGAGGTTGAAGAATAAATGAAGGGTCTGGCTAACAATATCTACTGAGGTGAACTCAGTTCTCGACCGCCTTGGCTAAGCCTGAGGCGCCCCAGGCTCAGGCGCTTGACCTCGGGAACCCGGGAGGGGGACAGAGGGGTGAAGACCTGGACGCGCCCTTCCTCCCAGGATGAAGGGAGCAATAGTCCCAGGGCCAGGGTTCGCCGGGAGCCGTCCACCAGACCCAGGAGCCGGTGCTCCAGGCTGGACCGGTCCATGAGGTGCAGATGTTCCGGAAATTCAGGGGAGGGGAGGGCAGAGACGGGGCGGTCCACCAGGAGCATGAGCCTGGAGTCTCCGGCCACCCCGTATAGGACCTGTTCTCCCATGACCTTGCTCCAGCGGCTGAGTTCTCCCAGGGGCAGGGGTTCGCCCCACCCCAGGGGAGGGCCCTGCCAGGCAACCTCCGCCATGGAAAAATCAAGAGGCTGGGCTTTCTCAAAATACCGGCGGAAGCGCCCCTCCCTGTAGAGGCGGCGCTCCTCAAAGCCCCGCCGCAGGGCCCGGGAGGACACGGGCAGGTTGAGGAGGGGGGACCCCTGGTTCAGGGTCCGCAGCAAGGAGTTCAGCTCCCCTTCCCGTTCCAGGGCCAGCACCAGGTGGGGTTGCAGCAGTTCCATTTTCGCCTGTTTCAGGCGGTAGGCCGCAAAACCCCGCACCAGGCCGCTGGTGTTCACCACCACCCGCTCCACCCCCTGGGCCCTCGCCTGGTCGGCCAACACCCGGCAACCAACCGCCACCTCCAGGATGGCTCCGACCGGCGAGGTCTGGCCGATGAAGTACAGGCCATCGGGAAAAAGGCCCTGGTCTCCTGGAAAGCGCGGCGGAAACAGGCCCAGCCCCAGGGCGCCGGGAGGCCCCAGGTAAGATTGGCCCAAATCCAAGTCCAACAGGGCCGCAGGCTCTCCGGCCACGTAGGCCCGGTAAATCAGGTACTGGCACAAAGTGCTTTTCCCCGTATCCGCAGCCCCTATGACCAGGGTGAGGCCGCCCGTATCCAGAAACTGCCGGGCTGCGGCTTCCCAGGCGGGAGGTATGTCCAGATTTTTTAATAAGGGAAAGGCCGGATCAGGGTAAGAGGGCATGTTACAAGAAAAATTGGGGCGGTAAAATCCATGACGCCAGGCAGTACAGGCTTAAAGCCGGTGATCCTGCCGGTGTCTGGGATTGCGGGTGGGGGCAAGGGTCTGAGACCCTTAACCCTCATTGACCTTCTCAACCCCCAATCAGTAATTTCGTCCCCACGCAGCTCACCATAAAGGTGTCGGGAAAATTCAGGGCCAATTGGGTCAGGGCCTTGAATCCCGTGCAATGTCCGGCCAGGATGACCCCGGGGTTCAGTTCCCGCAAGCCCTGAATAGTCTCTTTAATGAGATTGTCACCGCCGGCGGTAAGGTGAAAGCCTCCCAGGATAGCGGCCACTTTGTCAATACCGGTGAGCTTCTGGGCGTACTTCACCATGTTCACCACTCCGGGGTGACAACAGCCGCCGATGACCACCAGGCCCTTGTCTTTGACATACATGACCAGGGCCTGTTCGTCGGTGAAGGGATCGTGCTCCTCGGCGCCGTTGACCACCCGTTTGGCGCCCGGCAGCGGCGTTTCATAAGGGGTGGTGGCTTCCACCGTGCCGGTTAAAAGAGCCATGTCCTCCACCAGGATGGGACCGCGATTCTCGTGGAGTTCCACCCCCCGGTTTAGCAGCTCGTTTCGTTCCAGTTTCCAGGGGCCGATGCGCCCCCGGGGGGTGACCAGGACTTTGGGAAGATAGGAATCCTCATGGAGATACACGGGGAGACCGGGGCCGCGTTGGTTCAGATATTCAAGCATACCGCCGTAATGGTCCGGATGGCCATGGCTCACCACCAGGGCGTCAGCCTCCCCGGGCTGGTGCCCCAGGGCCTCCAGATTGTTGAACAAAGGAAGGGGGGAGTTGGCGGTGTCCATGAGGACTTGAGAGGTCTTGCCGTTCTGGGTTAGGGTGAGCCAGAAGGCCAGGCCGTGGGCCGCCATCAACGGCTTGGGGAGGCGCCCGGGCGCAACCCGCTCCACCAAACCTGGTTTGGAGGGCTCAAAAACATCAAAAAAATTGTCCACCAGGACTTCCACGGTGACGGAACTTAGGATTGGAATCTGCATGGGGTCCTCCTGAAAGGTAACCTTCAGCCAGGCGGCCTTATCTCGAAAGTCAGTGCCAATGGAGCTAACGTTAAAATTAGCCTACTCTCCACCCCAGGAACTGTCAAGCAATTTGCAGGGTGTTATAGGAAGTTGCCGTTGAACAGGGAATTCTTTCCGGGGCAGCCGGTAATGGCCCCGAAGTTCATCCAAAGCCAAAGTAAACCGGTGAGGCGGGAGTCCCCAACCGTCATTTTTTGTGCGCAGTGCGCAACCCCCGGTTCAAACTCGTTCCCAAGTTAACCTTGGGAACGAGCCATTCATGAGCCACTGGCTCACCCAGAACCATGAAATGTATTATTGGCACAGGCTTTCCAGCCTGTGCACTCATCACTTTCAGAGCAGATGAAACGAGGAGAATTGAAAACCGAAAATCCAAAGCTGTTCAGAAGCTAACGCCAGTTTTCCGGCAAAGGTTCGTAGTAAGCCTTGGGATGCCGGCAAGCTGGGCAAGGGTCCGGGGGATGATCCCCGCTCGCTACGTAGCCGCGATTGCGGCAGTGCCATTTCAGGGGGTCGGTGCGGTTGAAAAAGGTGTCGTTTTTGACTCGCTCCAGCAAGACCCGATAGCGCTCCTCGTGGAATTTCTCTACCTTGGCGTGCTCTTTTTCGTTGTCGGCGGTTTCAAGGAAAATAGCCGCAATCAATTCATAGCCGGCCTTCTTGGCAACACTGGCATAATAGGTATAGCGATTCCGGGCCTGGGCCTCGCCGGCGAAGGTGGTGAGCAAATTTTTTTCGGTTTTGGTGCCCTTGAGATTCATGCGGGTCTCCTTTTAATGTACTGGCGGGCAGGCCCCCCGGTTTTTTCATGTCTTTATGATAAATCGGTACCAAAAGGTCAAAGTCAAGCAGCCATTTGGAAAAAAATTCTTAACCCTCGTTGCTGAAAAAAAGAGCCTGTTTTTCTGGATGCCAACTCGGGCCGTTGGAACCAAAACCTTGAGCCGAGGGGCCGTATTGCAAAAGGCCGTGACGATCATCCCAGGCCTTCTGGCAGGAAAATATCGACCCTGGTAGTTTTTGGCAAGTTCGACATCAGCCAACTGCCGGGAGGAAAAAGTATGGCGACGGGACAAATGATTGTTAAGGCGGCCCTGGAACATCTTGGAGAGCAGTACATTTTAGGGGCGGTGGCGCCCAAAAACGATCCAGCCTGGGACGGCCCCTGGGACTGTGCGGAACTGGTTTCCTGGTGTGTATATCAAACCGCCAGGATTTTGTACGGCTGTGAAAATAATCAGGCCAACCCGAGTGTTGCCGACGCGTATACCGGCTATTGGGGCCGGGATGCTAAAACCGTGGGCAAGAAAATCACTGTGGCCGCAGCCGCCAAAATTCCCGGGGCCGCAGTTTTAAGACTGGGGACCAAAATCGGGCACATCGTTATCTCTGACGGCCGGGGCGGCACGGTGGAAGCCCATTCCTCCAAGACCGGGGTCATTCGCTCCACCTTGAGCGAACGCCGCTGGGATATGGGTATCCTGGTTCCGGGCATCACCTATGAAGAGTCGGGCAACATTGTGGACCCGGCGCCCCCTGGCCTCGTCTACCGCTGGACCACCCCCTTGATGCGCGGGGAAAAAGTTGAGGAAATTCAGCAGAAACTAAAGCTGCACGGTTTTGATCCCCGGAGTCAGGACGGCATCTTCGGCCCCAAGACCTTCGCGGCGGTGCTGAGTTTCCAGAAAGCCAAGGGGCTGGTGGCAGATGGGGAAGTGGGGCCGCAAACCGCTAAATCATTGGGGATAACATTAGGTTAAAGGAGAGGATTCGTAACAACCAGCTTATTGCGCAGTGCGCACCCTGCACCTTTTTTTAACCTTGAACTTTAAACTTTTCCAGGCAGTTCCTCATGGGCCGGCGGCCCACCGCAATGCATGAAAAGTCGGTAGGGCGGGCCTCCGTGCCCGCCTCGATTATCTGCACAGGCTGGAAAGCCTATGCCACTCCTGAGGCACTTTTC
>JBAQHL010000423.1:0-6135 GCA_049288295.1 Desulfobaccales bacterium | reverse complement strand
GAGACTGGGCGGCAACCACGGCCCCCCCCGTTCTGAAGCGGACTTCAAAGAGAATTAGGTGACCGAGGAAATTTATATAGTCAGCGCTCCCTCCGGCACGGGCAAAACCACCCTCCTGAGGAGACTGCTGGCTGCCGAACCGGGTTTGCGTTTTTCCATTTCCCACACTACCCGTGCGCCTCGACCCCAGGAGGCTCACGGGCGGGAATACTTTTTCGTGACCCCCGAGGAATTTAAGCAAATCCGGGATCAGGGGGGTCTTTTGGAATGGGTGGAGCAATTCGGCTATTTTTACGGCACCTCCCGGGATTCTGTTTCCAGGAGCCTGGCCGAGGGCTGCGGAGTGGTTTTTGATATCGACGTCCGGGGAGCCAAGGCCCTGAAGCAAAGCTTTCCTGGGGCCGCCTTTATCTTTATTGTGCCCCCCAGCCTGGAGGTCTTGGAGCAGCGCCTCAGGCAGCGGGGCGGATTGTCACCCGAAGAGCTTTCCCGGCGCCTGGCCCAGGGCCGCAGTGAGCTGGGAGAAGCCCCCTGGTATGATTTCCTGGTGGTCAACGACAATCTTGACGACGCTCTGGCGAGGCTTAAGGCCATTGTCCAGGCCAATCGCTGCCGCACTGCCTTCCTTTGGCCCCGCCTGGCGGGAACCTTCGGTTATTAACGCAGCCCCTCCGGTTTTTTTCTGGCTTCAGGTCTGGTATTATCAATAAAGGGGAATTATTGAACTTTCGCGGCGAGGTCTCAAGAGCGCCGGGCGTTCCGAACTCGGGTAACGCCAAACCCATAAAGTTTGAAAAGTCGTAGGGCGGGCGACCCCGCCCGCCATTGTTGGTGGGCAGTGCCCACCCTACATTTCCTGGATAAAGCCTGCGCATTGGGCATGGCAAGCCATGCCCCTACGATTATGTTTCGTTTGGATGCAACCTGGATATTTATTTATTAAACCGGAAAACCGAAAACCGAAAACCGAAAACCGGTTAAACGAGGAGTCCTCCCATGTCTAAGGCGGCGGTCCCCCCATCTCCTGCCCAGAGGTTGGCCGCTGCAGCCCCGGACCACTCCCGGGACATTTTCCTGTTCAACGAAATCGCCACCATCACCGCTCAAACTCTGGACCTGCAGGAAATAGCCAATCTGGCCCTGACGAAAGTCCTGGAGTTTTTTCAGATTGAAGCCGGACTTCTTCTCCTGTGGGATCATGATCGCCAACGTCTCACTTCGGTGGCGACCCAGGGCTTTCAGGTGGATTATCTGCACTGGACCGGCACCGGGGAACTGGAGAAGATGATCGGCCCCTATCTTTCCCGGGCCACCCAACCCCTCATCATCCTTGATGTCGACTCAGACCCCCGGCTGGAAACCTCCACCTTTTCCCAGGCCATCCGCCACGACTCCCGCTTTCAGGCGGTGGTCAGCATCCCCCTGAAATATAGGGAGGAGGTGAACGGCTTTTTAAATTTGGCGGCCACTACCAAGACCGCTTTCCATAATTATCCAAGCTACTTTTACACTATCCTGGGGAACCAGATCGGCCTGGCCATTGCCAACGCCCGCCTGTACCATTACCTGCGCCGCTCCGAGCGCCGCTACCGCAGGATCTTTGAGGGCTCCCTGGACATGATTTTTGTTACCGACGCCTCTGGCCAGATTCTTGATTTGAACCCGGCCGGGTTGGCACTCCTGGGTTTGCCGCCGGAGACCCGCAGCGGCCTTCTGCCCAATTTTCGGGAGGTGTTTGTCAACCCCAGGGATTGGGAGGCGTTTCAGACCCAGGTGGAACAGGTGGGATTCGCCCGGGACCTGGAGGTGGTTTTAAAGCAGGGAGCAGCCGGACAGGTGCCAGTCCTCCTCACCGGCATTGCCCGCCGGGACCTGGAGGGCCAGGTTAGCGGCTACGAAGGCATCGTCAAGGACATCGCCGAACGCAAACGGGGCGAACTCGAGATCCTTCGGGAAAAGAAAACCACCGAGGGCATCCTGGAGGGACTGCCCATGCCCACCTTTGTCATTGACCGCAATCACCGCATTATTTATTGGAACCGGGCCTGCGAAAAACTCACCGGCCACTCCCGGGAAGAAATGGTGGGAAGCTACCGCTACTGGCTGCCCTTTTATTCCCACGAAGGTCCATCCATGGCCTCCCTGGTGGTGGAGCAGAATTTCAAGGCCCTGGAGGCCTTTTTCGGGGTAAAGAATTTAAAGCCCTCCTCAAAGGTGCCGGTGGCTTTCGAGGCCTACGAATATTTCCCGGATTTCGACGGCTCCGAGCGCTATTTTTATAATACCTGCTCCACCATTTATGATGAGGAGGGCCGCATTCAGGGAGCGGTGCAGGCCATTATCGATGTCACCGAGCGGGAACGGCTGTCCCAGGAATTAAGGGAATCCGAGGAAAAATTTCGCACCCTGGTGGAGGCTTCCCTGGACGGCATCGTCTTGCACCGGGATTTGAAACTCCTGTATGTCAACCGGGCCTGTTTGGAGATGTTCGGCTATGAAAACCCTGAAGATCTCCTGGGGCGCGACTTGTCGGAATTTATCGAACTGCCCTTCCAGCACGCCGCCCCCCGGCGCCTGGCGAGCATTCTTCAGGGCGCACCCCGCCCCCGGGTTTTTGAAATGAAGGGCATTTGCCAGGACGGGGGAAAATTTGATCTGGAGGTCATTTCCTTCCCCACCACCTATGGGGGCCGGCCAGCCAGCCAGACCCACATCCGGAATATCACTCACAAAAAGCAGTTGGAGGAACACCTGACCCGCACCGAGAAGCTGGCCTCCCTGGGCCAGTTGGCTGCAGGGGTGGCCCATGAGATGAACAATCCCCTGGGCTCCATCACGGTTCTGAGCTACCTCCTCCTGGAAGATCTGGATGAGAAATGCGCCGAACGGAGTCAGGTGGAAAAGATCGTCAAGGAGGCCACCCGCTGCAAGGAGATCGTCCAGGGACTTCTGGAGTTCTCCCGGTACATGCCCTCCCGCATGGCCCCGCTCCAGGTTAACGATGTTTTGGAGGAGGTCCTCTCCCTGGTGAGCGATCATCTCCTGTTCCAACACATCGACCTGGTGAAGAGATTTGACCCCCACCTGCCCCCGGTGCTGGGGGATAAAAACCGGCTGGAACAAGTGTTTATTAACCTCCTGATGAACAGCGGCGACGCCATGGAGGGCATGGGCCGCCTCACCGTCACCACCTGTCTGAACCCGGACGGCAACCGCATACACCTGTCCTTTCAAGACAGTGGTCCCGGCATCCCGGAAAACCAGGTGCCCCGGCTTTTTGACCCCTTTTTCACCACCAAGGGTGTGGGGAAAGGCGTGGGTTTGGGGCTCTCCATCAGTTACGGCATCATTGAAAAGCACCTGGGCCGCATCTTTGTGGAAAAAACGGGTCCGGATGGCACTGTCTTTGTTATCGAACTGCCGGTCTACCGGGAATCCCGGGATTAAATCTTCCCCCAGGGACCTCATGTTCGGGCCTGGCCGCGCTTTAATGAAAAAAATCACAATACCCCGGGTTTTTTGCCTTTTTGACGTTCGGAGCAAGGGTGCCGCTAAACCACAACTCCTCAATTAATCAATAAAAATAAGCATAGCCGGACTAATTTTTTTCTCGTCCGAGAATTTGCGAAAAAGATTGACTTGGGGGGGTGGCTGTGATAGTTACGACCATGTGAAAAGAAGCATTTAGTTTGCCCTGGAATCAGAACATGAAGGAAGACACCAAGAAATTCTTAAAAGAGCTCATGACGGGGGGCTACAGGGCTTCCTCTATAGGGCTCTCCCTGGTCCTGGCCATCGTCATCGGCGGTGGCTTGGGTTACTGGCTGAACTCGGTGACCGGGAAAAGCTACTGGTTTTACATCGGCCTGATTTTGGGGATCATCGCCGGCTTTCGCAACCTTTACATCCTGGGTAAAAAATACGAGGACAAGTGAGGCCCCCGTGGAACTGCTTTCTCCCCGTACGCTGAAGCTGGCCAATTGGACCGTCTTGACCCTTTTAGTGACCCTGGGTTATTTCTGGCAAGGGTCAAAATTTGCTCTGGGGGTCTTGGGGGGGGGCCTGGTGGTTGTGGTTAATTTTCACTGGCTCCACCATAACCTGAAGGGTTTGCTGGATAAGGCTCCCCGGTTGCCGGCCAACCAGCGGGGGCAGGCCAAGGCATTCTTTGCCGGCCGTCAGATTTTGCGCTTTTTTGTGGTGCTGGTGGTTTTGTTTGTGTTGCTGGGTCAAGACTGGGTCAATGTTTTCGGGCTGGTGGTGGGACTCTCCACTACCGTCCTGACCCTGTTGACTGTCGCAATTTTCGAGGTGATCAAGCTGAATAAAAAGGAGGCCAACCCATCTCATGGAACACCCTATTCTGTTTCTTGATTTACTGTTCGGGGCTCTCAATCTCCACATTCCGCCTCACGTCACGTACACCTGGCTCATCATGCTCACCCTGTTGGGGCTGGGATATCTGGCCAGCCGCAGCATTTCCCTGGTGCCGGCTGGGGCGCAGAATGTCTTTGAACTGATCATCGGCGGTCTGGAAGAGTTTATGGTGGAGATCACCGGCGAGGAAGGCCGCGCCTTCTATCCTTACATCGCCACCTGCTTCCTCTTTATTCTCTTCGCCAATTTGATTGGTCTGCTGCCCGGGTTCTTCTCCCCCACGGCCAACATCAATACGCCCCTGGCCCTGGCGTTGTGCACTTTTGTGTTCACCCATTACCTGGGGGTCAAGTTCCACGGCGTCAAATACATCAAGCACTTCCTGGGGCCCATCCCCTGGCTGGCGCCCCTGTTCTTTCCCATTGAGATCATCGGGCACACCGCCCGAGTCCTCTCCCTGACTTTGCGTCTCTTCGGCAATATCATGGGTGAAGACCTGGTGCTGGCCATCCTGCTGCTCCTGGCCGGCAAGTTCCTGGCGCCGCTCCCCATGATGTTTCTGGCGGTGTTCACCAGCGCGGTGCAGGCCTTTATTTTTACCCTGCTCTCCATGATGTACTTTGCCGGTTCCATGGAGCACGCTCACTAAATTCGGAAGAAGGCCACATTACACATATCTGGTAGGAGGTTATGGCAATGGTAAGAATCGGTTTGGCTCTGCTTTTCACCTTGGTTTGGGCTTCTCTGGCTTTGGCCGCTGACCCGGTTGGCGTTGGCGCCGCCGGCCTGGGTGGCTTCTTTGCCGCGGCGGTGACCGCGGCCGGCTTCGGCATGGGCATTGCGGCTTTCGGTACCGGCATCGGCCAGGGCATCGCAGTCCAGAAGTCGGTGGAAGGCATCGCCCGCAACCCTGAGGCTTCAGGTAAAATCACCGTGACCATGCTCATCGGTCTGGCCATGATCGAGTCTCTGGCCATTTACGCCTTGGTCGTGGCGCTCATCATCCTTTATGCGTACCCCATGACCAAGCCCATTGCTGCCGCTTTGGGAATGAAGATCTAGTTGATCTGCAGTTCGGGGGGGAGCCTTGGCTCCCCCTTCTTTACACCTCAAGTTATTGTGCAATTATCCACTTAGGGTTAGCAGGAATTGAAAGCTAACTTATGCGTTCGCCAATGAAATTTTCGAAAATTCCCACGGCCACCATTACCCGCTTGTCTATTTATTCCAGATACCTGGAGATCCTGTCTCAAGAAGGCGTAAAAATTATCGCCTCAGACAAACTGGCGGAGAAGTGCGGCATCAATCCGGCCCAGATCCGCAAGGATTTAGCCTACTTCGGAGAGTTTGGCATCCGGGGTGTGGGGTATTTTGTCAAGGAACTGCTTTTCGAAATCAAGCGGATATTAGGACTGAACAAGGTCTGGAAGATGGCCCTGGTGGGCATCGGTAACCTGGGTTCGGCTCTCCTGGCCCACCAGAACTTTATTCGCCAGGGCTATGAATTCGCTGCAGTTTTCGATGTGGACCCGGCCAAGGTGGGTCGGCGGCTCCCCAGCGGCCAGGTCATCCATCACCTGGACGACCTGGAAAAGGTGGTGAAAGAAAACGACATCGAAATCGGGGTTATTGCCACCCCGGCCGGCAAGGCCCAGGGCGTGGCCCAGCGCCTCATTGACGCCGGGGTCAAGGCCATCCTCAACTTTGCCCCCACCCAGCTCCAGATCATTGAAGGCATGTCCGTGGAAAACGTGGACT
>JBAQHL010000422.1:0-3110 GCA_049288295.1 Desulfobaccales bacterium | reverse complement strand
TCATGGTTCGCAAGACCCACCCTACAGCTCGAAAACTCAAAACTCGAAACTTTTCCAAACCATCTTTCCGCCGTCAGCCTTCCTATCTGCGTTGGTTTTTCCTGTCCGTCCCTGCTACTTTTCCCCCAAACGGCTCTGTACCGCAATCCATAAGGGAGTTCCATCTTATGCCGAAACCCTGTTCCGTTTGTGGGCATGAGGCCCGGGACCAGATCGACCGGGCCCTCTTGGCCGGGGTCCCCTACCGCACCTTGGCCGCCAAATACAATCTCAGCCCCTCCGCCCTCTGCCGCCACACCCGCCACCTGGCCCGGGCCCTGGAGGTTGCCCGCACCCGCCAGGACCAGAAATTTAACCGGGAAATCCTGGACAAGTTGGACCTTCTGGAGACCCGCCTCAACCGCATGTTCAAAGCCGCCGCCGAAACCTCCTCGTACCGCGTCGCTCTGGACTGCATCCGGGAATATACCCGGGTCCTGACCCTCCAGGAGAAATTCCGGGTTCGCCTGACGGATTGACCATGCCCTCCGTTAACCGTACAAGGTTGAGACCTCTGCAAATATCGGGAAGAAGCGCTGCCCCCGGCCGTCAGCAGCCGCTCCCCTTACCTGTTCCGCAACCCGAAAGGCCCATAAGTGAAATCATCAGGAATATTCACGGTTTTTGCCTGAAACTTATGCGGCAAATACCGGCACGGGTGCGGAAATAAGCGGCCAGCTGTCCCGCTTGGACGGGCATTGATTAAGATTTAATGGCCTCTTAAATAGTCAGATAAGTTGAGGCATCCCAGCAAGGGTACTCTTTCACATGATGCTTATCTTATTAATATTTTCTCATTAACTCCCTCTCTCCCTTGGGGGAGAGGGTTGGGTGAGGGGGAAAAAGGACTTTTTGCGAGTTCAGCAGATTTGGTTCTTGTAATGTTTTCCTTGGGATACAGAAAAATATCTCATATTTTCGGTGAGATGCCCTGATTATAGCTGTATGCTGCCAGACAATTCGATGAGTCCGAGGTTTGGCATGAGCTTCTTATGCCTTTGAAGTTTCGGGAGATTTTGATAAGTTTGCTGGTGAGATGCAGGTCAGTGTCATCATCCCCACCTACAACCGGGCCGCCTGGGTGACCGACGCGCTGGGGTCGGTTCTGGCCCAGACCTGGCGGGATTTTGAACTCATCGTGGTGGACGACGGCAGCACCGACGCCACCCGGGAAGCCCTGGCTGCGGTAAAGGGCGAGTTCAAGGTCCTGCGCCGAAAAAAACGCCGGGGTGTGAGCGCCGCCAGAAACCTGGGGGCGAGGGCGGCAACCGGCGAGTGGCTGGCCTTTCTGGATTCCGATGACCTCTGGCTGCCGGCCAAACTGGCCCGGCAGGTGGAATATCTGAAAGGCCGCCCTGATCTCCTCATCTGCCAGACCGAGGAGATCTGGATCAGAAACGGCGTGCGGGTGAACCCCCCGCCCACCCATAAAAAGCTGGGGGGCCATATTTTCCTTGCGTCCCTTAGCCGCTGCCTGGTGAGTCCGTCGGCGGTCATGCTGCACCGCCGGCTCTTTGCGGAGATGGGCGGCTTTGACGAGACCCTCCCGGCCGCGGAGGACTACGACCTCTGGCTCCGGGTGGCCTGGCGCTATCCGGTGGGGTTGGCCCCGGAGCCCCTGGTGATGAAAAGGGGGGGCCATGCCGACCAGCTCTCCCGCCAGTGGGGCCTGGACCGCTTTCGCATCCGGGCCTTGGTTAAGCTCCTCCAAGAGGCGGACCTGCCTCCGGAGTATCGGGATGCGGCCCAAAGCACCCTGGCCCAAAAATGCCGCATCTACGCCCAGGGCTGTGAGAAGCGGGGGAAATACGCGGAGGCGGCATTATATAATAAGCTGAGACTGTGTGGGGATAGGCCAGTGGCGGGAGGCGCAGAGCTACGGGCTATAAGCTTTAAGCCATAAGCTATAAGCTAAAACAGTGCTGTCCGGAAAGGAATTTGCTTAGGAGATCTTTTCTTAAAAGCGCTTTCAGGAAAAGACTGACTTTTGGGGTATCTCAGGGAAAATTCACGAACGTTTGTCCTTCTTTGGACATGGAAATCCCTGAAGCTGAAACTCCCTCCCCCTTGATGGGGGAGGGCTGGGGTGGGGGTGGCAAATTTCTTTGCGAAAAAGGGGTGTTGCTCCTAAAAGCCCCCCCCAACCCCCTCCCACCGTGGGGAGAGGGCTTAAAAGCTCTCTTTGCAAAATTCTTACCGGACACTACTGCAGCTAAAAAGAAAAAAGCAGCTAAAGATGTAAAAATTTCAAGTAGTCAAATGTATGATTGTTTCCGAATTAGTAACCTCATTTTAATAGGTTTAAACCTATAAGCTTAAAGCTTATAGCTCATCAAGGAGGGAACATGGAACTGTATGAAGCCATCATGAAGCGGCGCAGCCACCGGTTTTTCAAGCCTGACATGCCGTCCCGGGAAGTTTTGGAGAAGGTGATTAACGCAGCCATGTGGGCCCCCTCGGGCACCAACGCCCAGCCCTGGGAGATTACCGTCCTCACCGGGCGCTTCCGGGATGAGTTCGTGGAGCATGCCGCCCACTGCATCGGTCACATGCGCACTGTCCTCCAGGCAGTCCAGGTTCCAGAAAAGGCCCAGGAAATGGTACTTAAATTCTTCAAGGATCTGGGGGGCGCGCCGGTGGTTATCACCATCACCATCGACAAGCTTGAGGATGCCGGCATGATGGAGGCCAACATTCAGTCCGGCGCGGCCCTGGTGCAAAACCTCCTGCTGGCGGCCCATGCCGAGGGTCTGGGCACCTGCTGGATGACCGGCCCCAATTTCGTGGCCAAGGAACTTCTGACCTATTTGTGCAAGCCCGACAAGCATTTTCTAGCCATGACCCCCATCGGCTACTCCGCCAAGGAACCGCCGGTGCCGCCCCGGAAAGACCGGGAGATTCGCTGGCTGGGGTTTTAGGGGATTGAATGGACGAGTTGATGAGTTGTGGGGGAGTGGGCTAAGGGGCAGTGACCCCTTATCCCCTCCCCCACACCCCCCCCCAATCCCTTAATACTATCCGGTAGCACGGGCTTCCAGCCCGTGTAGACGCATGCATAAAGAGTATTATGT
>JBAQHL010000421.1:0-2532 GCA_049288295.1 Desulfobaccales bacterium | reverse complement strand
GAGCCTGGGCGCTGCTGTCAGCCATGATCGTGTCTTTCGGGTGGCTGGCGGTCCCCCTGGCAGCGGAGGAATCGGCGGAGAGCTACTTTAATCAGGGAAATATACAGTTACAGGCGCAAAACTTCGAGGCGGCCATGGATTCTTACAGTCAGGCCCTGAAGCTCAATCCCAAACACGAAAAAGCCTATGTCAACCGGGGCATAATCCATAGCAGGAAAAGCCAATACGACCAGGCCATTGCGGATTTCAGCGAGGCCATCAAACTCGACCCCAAGGACGTCCTGGCTTACAGCAACCGGGGGAACGCCTATGAAAGGCAGGGGCAGCTCGACAGAGCCATCCAGGATTTTGCCACGGCCCTGGAGATGAACCCCCAGGATGCGCCCGCCTATTTTAGCCGCGGTATCGCCTACCGGAAAAAAGGCCGGTTCGATGAGGCCCTGGCCGATTTCAACAAGGCCCTGGAGCTTAACCCCCAATTGGCGGACGCCTACCAGAACCGGGGGCTGGCCTACCAGGGGAAGCGCAACTATGAGGCGGCTATTGCTGATTTTACCAAGGCCATAGAGCTCAAAGCCGACAACGCCAGCGCCTATGCCAACCGCGGCCTCGCTTATGCCAACCAGGGGGCCCTGGAGAAGGCCATGGCTGATTTCACCCAGGCCGTGGAAATCGACCCGCAGTACGCCGACGCTTACCAATACCGGGCCATGGCTTATTTTGGCCAGGGAAAGTTTGGCCAGGCCTGGTCGGATGTGAGAAAAGTCAAATTCCTGGGAGGCAAGCTGGACCCGGATTTTATCAAGGAGCTCAGCCAGGCCTCTGCAGACACTTTAAAGGAATAACCGGCAGGGGAGGGGGAATTTTTGAACCGGTTAGGAACTCCAGCGCCATGAAGGTGGCCCTGGCCCAGTTGAACCCCATCGTGGGGGACATCTCCGGCAATCTCGCCAAGTTGGCCGCAACCCTGGGCCGCTGCCCCGGGGACACTGATCTCGTCGTCTTTCCGGAACTGTTCCTGGTGGGCTATCCTCCCCGGGATTTTCTGGAGCGCCCGGCCTTTATCCGCAAAAGCCAGCAAGCCCTGGAGGAAGTGGCCAGCCTGTCTGAAAAGTATCCCCACCTGGGCATCCTGGTGGGAGCGCCCCGGCCCACGAACCGGGAGCGGGGCAAGGGGTTGGCTAATGCCGCGTTTTTGTTCCACCGGGGAAAGCTCCTCTTTCACCAGGACAAGTCCCTCCTGCCTTCCTACGACGTCTTTGATGAAACCCGCCACTTCGACCCGGCCAGGGAAATCCGGGTAACGCCGTTCAAAGACGAGAGGCTGGGGATTTCCCTGTGCGAAGACGCCTGGTGCGGCGTGGAATCCTGGTGCCGCCGGCTTTATGACTGGGACCCCATGGAAGTCCTGGCCCGGGAAAAGGCCACGCTGCTCATCAACCTGTCGGCGTCGCCCTTTCAGGTGGGGAAAGAGGAGGTGCGCTATCGTCTCATGCGCGCCCATGCGCAGAAATACGGCCTGCCTTTTGTTTACGTCAACCAGGTGGGGGGCAATGACGAGCTGATTTTTGACGGCCACAGCCTGGCCTTCGATGCCCGGGGAGAACTCCTGGCGCTCCTGCCCGGCTTTGCCGAGGGGGTGGCCCTGGTGGACACGGAACAAGCCGGCACACCGGGCCTGTACACTCCTAAGGAGCCCATTGCCGAAGTCCACGACGCCCTGGTGTTGGGCCTGGGGGATTATCTCCGCAAAACCGGTTTTACCCGGGCCGTGGTGGGATTGTCCGGCGGGGTGGACTCTGCCGTGGTCTGCTCTCTAGCCGCCAGCGCGCTGGGGGCCGGCAACGTCCTGGGGGTCGCCATGCCCTCCCTGTTTTCCTCGCCGGGCAGCGTCACCGATGCCGAAGAGTTGGCCGGGAACCTGGGGGTGGAGTTGCGGATAATTCCCATCACCCCCGTGTACGAGGCCTATCTCGAGGCCTTCCGGGGGCACTTTCCCGTGGACCGGGTGGACGTCACCCTGGAGAATATCCAGGCCCGCATCCGGGGAAACATCCTCATGGCCCTGTCCAACCGCTTCGGCCACCTGGTCTTGGCCACGGGCAATAAAAGCGAACTCTCCGTGGGCTACTGCACCCTGTACGGGGACATGAGCGGGGGCTTGAGTGTGCTGGGGGATGTGCCCAAAACCATGGTCTACGAACTGGCCCGCTTCATCAACCGGCCCCGCACCATAATTCCCCCGAGCATTATCCACAAAGCCCCCTCCGCGGAACTGCGCCCGGACCAGAAAGATCAGGACACCTTGCCGCCTTACGACATCCTGGACCAGATTATCCAGCTTTACCTGGTGGAGTCCCATTCTTATGAGGAGATCGTGGAGCGGGGCTTTGCCCCGGAAACCGTGCGCTGGGTCATGCGGACCATCGACAAAAACGAATACAAACGCCGCCAGGCCGCGCCGGGCCTGAAAATCACCTCCAAGGCCTTCGGCATGGGCCGCCGGCTGCCCATTGCCGCGAAGTATGAGGT
>JBAQHL010000420.1:0-2627 GCA_049288295.1 Desulfobaccales bacterium | reverse complement strand
CTCCAGCGCCTTCCCCAACACGAACCGGGTTTGGGGCAAGGGGCCTTCGGTCGCGTCCACCAGGAGCATGACCCCGTCCACCATGTTCAGAGTGCGTTCCACCTCGCCACCAAAATCGGCGTGGCCCGGGGTGTCCACGATATTGATCTTTACCCCTTTATAGTTGATGGCCATATTTTTGGCCATGATGGTGATGCCCTTTTCCCGCTCCAGGTCCAGACTGTCCAGGACCCGTTCGGCCACCTGCTCATGGGCCCCGAAGATGCCGCTCTGCCAGAGCATGGCATCCGCCAGGGTGGTCTTGCCGTGGTCCACGTGGGCGATAATGGCCAGATTGCGTAAATCATTACGAACTTCCATGAACATAACCTTCGGCCGACTATAAAGCGGCCCCATCTATTTTCTCTATTGCACTTAATAGCTTGCCAGCCGATATTCGGCTAAATGTTAAACCGGATTTCGATGATATCGCCTGCCCGAATGATATAGTTGCGGTCCACCAGTTGCACCAGGCCCTTGGCGCGCGCCTCCTGCCGGTTATGGACCTTGATTAAATCCTCATAGCGCACGATTTCAGCCTTGATAAATCCCCGGGCCAAATCGGAATGAATCTTCCCGGCACAGGTGACGATATCCGAGTCTTCCTCCACCGGCCAGGCATGCACTTCCTTGGTGTCTGCGGTATAGAAAAAGACGATACCGGCCTTCTGAAGAATTTGCTCAATGGCTTCATTGACTTCAGGTTGATCGTCGACAATGACGGTGGGCTTTAAACTTAGGGGAGAAAGCTGCCTGAGGAGGGCGGTTTCCTCTTCGCTAAACTCAATATCGCAGAGTGGGGTTTCCCTTTCGATATATTCCAAACACCGAATCAACAACTCTTTTTCAAAATTATCGCTGGTTCTATCCCGCCGCGTTTCCAGTTTTTCCATATCCAGGATGAGCAGGTCCAGGACCTGTTCCCGGGAAACGATAAAACCATCACATTTCTGGCAATCGTCCTTGATGAATTCCACATAATAAGGGGTGACCTTTTTCGCCTCAAATTTTCTATCCAGGTGAATGACCCGCTCATCCTGATATTTCACTTTGCCCTCCGGGAGATCCAACCCCAGGAAACATATCTTCATTGTCTTTAACCTCCAGATTTTTTGTTAAATTTCCCTGACGGGTAAACAAATATTATATCAAATTTTTCGGCAAGCGGAAAAGGTCAAAAAGCCAGGCTGAGGAAATTGACAAAAAATAAGGGGTAGTGTTTCCGTCAGTCTGGCCCCACAGATTAGCCTATATAAATCATACCGGCAATTTCTCTAATTTCAGGGATAAGTTTCTATCCTGGCAATTTCCGGGGGTAGGAGGAGCGAAGCTGAGCGCTCAAATCTTTTTTCTATTGAAGGCCAATGGGATTAGGTCTAAAATGGCAACGGCAAAAGATCCAAGAACCCCAAAACGGTTAGATCCTTCGCACCAGCCTGGGGAAACAAGGTGGCTGCAGACTTTACTGGTGGGAAAGTAGGGGCTTTGACCATCCTTCCAGGAGAGTCCTCATCCACGCATAAGATAGAACAGTGAAAATACTCCTCGTCCAACCGAAATCCACCGGATTTATCGGGCAGGTTTCCAAAGGTGGCAAGGCCGGCTTTGCCAGGGTGACCCTGACTACCATCGCCGCGCTCACCCCGCCTCAACACGAAGTTGTTATCCATGATGCGCGTCTGGGCGATCCTGACTATGATGGGGACTGGGATCTGGTGGGCTTTACCGGCATGACCTGTGAGATTCCGCACGTTTACCAGATGGCCGACGAATTCCGGAGGCGGGGCAAGACCGTGGTTATCGGAGGTTATCATGCCACGGCGTTGCCCGCAGAGGCCGCCAAGCACGCCGACATTGTGGTCTTGGGCGAGGCCGAGGGTCTTTGGCCACAAATCCTCTTGGAGATGGAAAACGGCGGAGCGAAGCAAAGTAATTATCAGAATGCCGATATGATTGACATGCGGAATATGGCGATACCCCGGCGCGAACTGCTCAATCGTGACATGTATACCGTCCTTAGCACCCTTCAGGCCACCCGCGGCTGTCCTTTTGACTGCAATTATTGCGCGGTAACTAAATTCTTCGGCCGCAGTTACCGCTGGCGGCCGGTGGATGAAGTTGTGGCCGAAATATCCAATCAGCCCGATAAACGCTGGATGTTTCTCGACGACAATCTCATCGGCAATGTTAAATATGCCAAAGAGTTGTTTCGGGGCTTAATTCCTTTGGGAATTACCTGGGGTGCACAGGCTTCCTTTACTCTGACCAAGGATGCGGAGTTGATGGACCTTTATGCTGCCGGGGGAGGTCGGTTTGTGTTTATCGGTTTCGAAAGCGTATCTGCTGAGGCGCTTAAGTCAGCGGGCAAGGGCATGAACCGGCCTGAAGAATACGCGGAGGGCATTCGTCAGTTACATAGACGCGGCATTACTATCATGGGTAGTTTCATGTTTGGCCTCGATGGCGATGATCTCGGGGTGTTCAAGCGCACCGTCGATTTCGTCAATGCCACTAAAATCGACGTGGTCCTTTACCATATCCTTACGCCATTTCCAGGCACCAGGCTTTACGAGGGAATGGACCGCCAG
>JBAQHL010000419.1:0-7448 GCA_049288295.1 Desulfobaccales bacterium | reverse complement strand
CCCCAACCCTCTCCCCCCGTTGGGGGGAGAGTGGGTATGAGGAATTCCCATAACTCGAAACTTTTTTTAATAAATATCCTTATTCCAGCAGGACGGCCAGCCAGCGGGTGTCCGCATTTGCGGCCAGGGCGATTTTGGCGATCATGGTCAGGGGCACGGAAAGGACCATGCCGATGGGGCCCAACACCCAGCCCCAGAAAAGCAAAGACACAATCACCACCAGGGGAGACAGGCCCAGTCTGCGGCCCATAAAGCGCGGTTCCAGGAAATTGCCGAAAAGAACATTAACGAAAAGAAACCCGAGAAGGGTCAAGAGGGCCGCAGGGAAGCCCAACTGGAGCAAGGCCAACAGAATTGCCGGCACCGCCGCAATGATGGAGCCGATGGCCGGGATAAAATTCAGCAAAAAGGCCAAAAGCCCCCAGAATAGGGCAAAGTCCACCCCGATCAGCACCAAGATGATATACACGGACACGCCGGTAGCCAGACTGAAGATGGTTTTTACCGCCATATACTGATTGGTACTGGTGGCTATGGCTTTGAAATGCCCCAGGGTTTTTTCCGGGGAAGGAAAAGCGGCCTGCAGCTTCTCGGGGAACCCCGAGGCCTCAATGAGGATAAACAGCACGGTGAGAAAGACCAGAAACATATTGGTAAACAAACCCCGCACCAGGGACAACATCCAGGACATCAGGCTCATGACCTTTCCGGGGCTGAAATAATCGGCGATCAGCACGTTGCTGGTGTCTATTCCCAGGCCGTTCAGCCAAGTTAAGAGCTGGGCCATGATGAGGCCCAGGCGTTCCTGATAGACCGGAAGCTGCCTTGTCAGGGTATTCACCGATCTCCCCACAAAGACCATGAGGATGAGGGCCACCACCAGGAAACCCAGGAGGATGACGGCCACGGCCAGGGCGTTGGGGACACCCTGGCGCTGGAGCCAGAACAGGAAGGGGGATAAGAGCATGGCCAGGAATACCGCCAACAGGAAGGGGTTAATGAGCGCAGCTGCGGCCTGCATGCCGGCAACCACCACGACGAAAGAAGCCGCCGCGAGAAAGATGACAGGTAAATTGTAGACTTTGGTATCCATATCCAGGGAACCTGCCTTTTATAACGAATTGCACTCAATCAGCAATTTTTTGTAGTTGCGAGGCTCATGCCTGCGTCCGCACAGGCTGGAAAGCCTGTGCCACCGTTCGAGTGCAACTCGGTATCATTCATACCTTCCTGAAATCTCTGATAAAATACCTTTTGCGCCCGATATTGTTTACCTACACCCTGTCGTAGAGGCATATCATTACCCATAAATTTCGGGGGGGCGCACTTGGACGGTGGCCCTACCTGGAGCCAATGGGTTCCCGGTCAGGGCTTCCCGGCAGTTTTTGGGCTGGGAACCGATGGCGCCAAGTCCTGGGGTCTTGTTCGGTTCTCCCAGCCTCCCCCTAAAGCTTTATAGAGTTGCACCAGGGTGATGAGCTGGTCCCGCTGCACGGCAGCCAACTCCAGTTCTACGTTGAAGAGCTGCCGGTCGGCGTCGAGCACCGCCAGGAAGGAAGCAAGCCCCCCCTTGAAGCGCTTGGTGGCCATCTTGGAATACACCTGGTAGCTTTGCACCAGGGCTTCCTGCTCCTGGCGGAATTCCTGGAACTTGGTGTGGGCCACCAGGCCGTCGGACACCTCCCGGAAGGCCTGGCGCACCGCGAACTGGTACTGAACCAGGGCCTGTTCCTGTTGGGCTTTGGTGGCTTGCAGGGCAAAATAGTTAAAGCCGCTGGTAAATATAGGAATGGTCATGGTGGGGCCGATATTCCAGATGCTGGAGGGCCCGGTAAATAATTTTTTCAGGTCGACGCTCTGGGTGCCGGCCAGACCGGTTAAGGAAATCCGGGGGAAAAAATTGGCCCGGGCCGCACCGATGCGGTAATTGGTGGCAACAAGGGTTTCCTCGGCCTGGTGGATGTCCGGCCGCCGCTCCAGGAGGGCGGAAGGGAGACCCGCCGGGACCTGGGGCCGCACCACCAACTCCGGCAGGGTCTTGCCCCGTGGGATGGGCCTGGGGTTTTCCCCCAAGAGCAGGCTGATCTGGTTTTCCTTTTGGGCGATCTGGCGCTCCAGGTCCGGGATTCTGGCTCCGGCGGTATGCACCAGGGCGTCCGCCTGGGCCACCTCTTCTCTGGAGACCACGCCCCGGTCGTGGCGCAGCCTAACCAGGCGTTGGGCCTCCTGGAATAATTTCAGGTTGCTTCTGGCGATCTCCACCTGGCGGTCCAGGGCGCGCAGCTCGAAATAGGCCCGGGCCACGTCCGCCACCACGGTGGCCCACACGGCCCTCTGACCCCATTGGGAAGCAAAGAACTCAGACCGGGTGGCGTTGGTCAGGTTCCACAAACGCCCGAACAGGTCGACTTCCCAGAAGAGATCAAAGTTGAATTGGGCCAGGCTGTCAACCACGCCGATCTCCGGGGGGATGGGCGGACTGACGCTGGTGCGGCTCACCTTGTTCCGTTGGAAAAGAGCGGCGCCGCCCACCTGGGGAAGCCAGAGAGAGCGGCTCACCCCTATGAGGGCCCGGGCTTCGGCCACCCGGGCCACGGCCTGACGGACGTCGTAGTTCTGGGTGAGCGCGGTGCTGATCAAGCCCTGAAGGGCCGGGTCCTTGAACATTTCCCACCAGGTCAGGTCCGCCAGGGAACTGAGCTCGGGCCGGGGCTGGCCTTGAGGAAACTGGAACCGATATTCCTGGGGCACCTCCCCCGGAGCGCGCTGGTATTTGGGGGCGCAATTGCCAAGCAACAAAACGCCGATGAGGAGAAAGGCCAGCCACTTCATGAGGCGTCTCCTTTCCCGCCGGCGGCCGGGTCCGAACCTCCAGGCTTAGCCAGGGCCGGGGCCGCCCCGGGCCCTTGGAGCCTCTCCATTCCCGTCTGGACGGCGTAGTAGAGCACCGGGATGAAGAACACACTGAGGGCGGCGGCGGTGGCCATGCCGGCCACAATGGCGGTGCCCACGGACCAGCGGGCCGCGGCCCCGGCGCCGCTGGCCAGCAGCAGGGGGCTTAGGCCCACCACTTCCGCCAGGGCGGTCATCAAAATGGCCCGAAAGCGCAGGCGGGCCCCTTCGGCGGCCGCGTCAAAGGTGGACAGGCCCTCCACGTCCCGCTTATTCCTGGCGAATTCCACAATCATGATGGAAAGCTTGGCGTTTAAGCCGATGAGCATGACAATGCCCACCTGCACGTAGACATCGTTGGCCAACCCCCGGAGCCACACCCCGGCAAGGGCCCCCAGGACGCTCACCGGCAGACCCAGGAGAATCCCCACAGGAATGGCCCAGCTTTCATAGAGGGCGGCCAACACCAGGAAAACGAAAATCAGGGAGAACGCGAAGATATAGGCCGTCTGGCCGCCGGCCAGCTTTTCCTGGAAGGCCAACCCCGTCCACTCATAGCCGAAGCCCCGGGGCAGATTTTGGGACAGGCGCTCCATGGTGGCGATGGCTTCCCCGGAACTGAAGCCCGGCGCGTTTTGCCCGGTGAGTTCCGCGGCCCGGAACATGTTATAGCGATTAATGTTGATGGGACCGGTCTGAGACCCCACCTGCACCAGGGTGCTCAGGGGAACCATCTTGTTGTCCGCATTGCGGACGTAGATGTTGCGAATGTCCTCCGGGTTTCGCCGGAATTCCGGCTTGGCCTGGATCATGACCCGGTACACCCGCCCGAACTTGTTGAAATCGTTGATCATGAAGCCGCCCAGGTAAAGCTGCAACCCGTCAAAAACACTTCTTAAGGGGATCCCCAGGGTTTGGACCTTATCCCGGTCCACTTCCAGTTTGACCTGAGGCACATTGGCCTGGAAGGTATTGAAGATGGCGGCAATGGCCGGTTCCTGGCGGGCCGTGGCCGCCAAACTTTGGGCTGTTTGAAAAAGGGCCACCGGGGTCTGGGCGGACCGGTCCTGAAGCATGTATTGGAAGCCGCTGACGTTACCCATGCCGGGAATGGAGGGCAGGGTATAAACAAAGGTCCTGGCCTCGGGATAGCCGGCGAATTCCCGGCGCAGGCGCTGCATAATGGCGGTAAGCTGGGTTTCGGCGGAGGTGCGGTCTTCCCAGGGGGCCAGGGTCATGACCAGGGTGCCCACGTCGGAGGCGAAGGTGCTGTTCATCAGATTAAAGCCGCCCCAGCCCAGGATGGTCTGCACGCCGGGCAACCCGGCGGCAAATTGCTCCCCTCGGCTCAAAACCGCGTCGGTGCGTTCCAGGGAAGCTCCCGGAGGGAGGGTGAAGGTGGCGAATACCACCCCCTGGTCTTCGTCCGGGACCAAGCCCCCGGGCAGGGTTTTCAAGAGGGTGCCTGCGCCCACAAAGACCGCCACCAGGATGATCAGGGCCAGCCCCAGGCGGCGCATGAAAAACTTCAACCAGTTGAGGTAACCTGCGGTGGTCCGGGCAAACAGCCGGTCAAAGCCCCGGAGGAAGCTCCCCAGGGGCCCCCGTATGTCTTTTTTGGGGCGCAGAATCAAAACGCACAGGGCGGGGGTGAGGGTTAAGGCCACCACAATGGAGAGCGTCGCGGCTACGCACAGGGTCAGGGCGAATTGCCGGTAAAGCTGGCCCACAATCCCCCCCAGAAAAGCCACCGGCACGTAAACTGAAATGAGAGCGCAGGCCACCCCGATGATGGGATTGGTGACCTCGTCCATGGACTTCTCCGTGGCCGCCAGGGGAGTGAGGCCCGCTGCCATGTGGGTTTTTACCGCCTCCACCACGACGATGGCATCGTCCATTACGGAGCCGATGGCCAGGACCAGGCCGAACAGGGAGAGGGTGTTGATGGAGAAGCCCAGGGCCATGAAGGTGGCGAAGGTACCCACTAACGGTATGGGCACCACCAGGATGGGCACCAGGGTCGCCCGGAAGTTCCCCAGGAAGATGAACACCACCAGCATGACCAGGCCTATGGCTTTAAAGAGGGTGAACACCACCTCTTTGAGCGCGGCCCTGACAAACAGGGTGTTGTCGTAGGAGACCTCGTAGGCCAGACCCGGCGGGAAACTCCGCTTGGCCTCCTCCATGATGGTCCGGATATCGCTGGCCACATCCAGGGCGTTGGCCCCGGGAAGCTGGAAGATGACGATGGTGGTGGCGGGTTTGCCTCCCCGGCGGGAAAAAGAGGTGTACCGCCTGGCGCCCAACTCGGTTTCAGCCACGTCCTTAACCCTGAGGATTGAGCCGTCCGGCTGGGTGCGGATGATAATGTTGTCAAATTCTTCCTTGTCCGTTAAGCGGCCCTTAACGTCCACACTGTACTGAAAACTTAGGCCGCTTTTGGCCGGGGGTTGGCCCACCTGGCCGGCCGGGGCCTGGACGTTTTGGTCCTGCACGGCCTGGGCCACATCCCTGGCCGTCAGGCCAAGATTGGCCAGCCTGTCGGGCCTGACCCACAGGCGCATGGCATATTCCCGCTCCCCCACGATGGTGATGTCGCCCACCCCGTTGACCCGGGAGATGGGATCGTAGAGATTGAGGAGAGCGTAATTACTGAGAAAAAGGTCATCATAGGTGTTGTCCGGGGAAAACAGAGACAGGACGATGAGCATGTCCGGCGAGGCTTTTTTCACCGTAATCCCGTAACTTTTGACCTCCGACGGCAGGGCCCGGTCGGCCCGGTTCACCCGGTTCTGCACGTCCACCTGGGCGATATCGATGTCGGTGCCCACGGCAAAGGTGCAGGTGAGGAAATAGCGGCCGTCGCTGGTGCTGCGGGAGGACATGTAAAGCATGTTTTCCGCGCCGTTCACCTCCTGCTCGATGGGCACCGCCACATTTTCCTCCACCACCCGGGCGCTGGCCCCCACAAAAAAGGTCTCCACCGTGACCGTGGGCGGGCTGATGGGGGGATACTGGGCAATGGGCAGGCTGAAAATGGACACCAGCCCGGCAATGAGGATCACCAGGGCGATGACGATGGCGAAGATGGGCCGGTGGATAAAGAACTTGGACATGAGCCCTCAGCCCCCTTTCCTTTCCTGGCCGCTAGTCTCGAGGGTGGGCGTCACCTGCTGCCCCGGCATGACATTTTGCCAACCCTCCACCACCACCTGTTCCCCGGGCTGCAAGCCCTCGGTGACGATGAAAGCGTCCTGATAGCGCTCCCCCAGGGTGATGAGACGCAGGGACGATTTGTTGTCCTTATCCACCACCAGGACCGAGTCCACCCCCTGCATTCTCTGCACCGCCCTTTGGGGCACGAGCAAGGCGTTGGGCCTCTCCTCCAGCATTACCCGCACGCGGCCGAACATGCCGGGCCTAAGCCGCCGGTTGGGGTTGGGAAAGCTCACATAGACGTTCAGGGTGCCGGTGGTCAGATTCAAGGCCCGGTCCAAAAAGCTGAGCCTGCCCCGCATGGGGTAGAGGGAATTGTCGGCCATAACCAACTCAAAGGGAGACTCCGCCCCTCCTGATAAGGCAGGGACATCCCGGTATTTCCCGGCCAGGCGCAGATAGTCGTTCTCACTCAGGCTGAAGACCAACCGCATGGGGTCCCAGGAGGACACCGTGGTGAGCAGGGTCTGGTCCCTGGTGACCAGGTTCCCCACCGCCACCTCTTCCTTGCCGATAATGCCGGTGATGGGGGCATGGATCTGGCTGAACTTCAGGTCCAGCTCGGCTTTGGCAATGGCTGCCTTGCCCTTTTCAATGGAAGCCAGGCTGAATTCGACTGCCGATTCGGCATTGTCCAGGTCCTGCTGGGGGGCCGCATCCTCGGCCACCAGGGGTCTTAAGCGCTCCACATCCCGCTGGGCTTTCCTTAGGGAGGCCTGAGCCTGGGCCAGGCTGCCCCGGGCTTCCTGCAAGGCCGCCCGGAAGGGCCGCTGGTCGATGACAAACAGGAGTTGGCCCGCATTGACCTGACTGCCTTCTTTGAAAAGCACCCGCTCCAGGAAGCCGTCCACCCGGGACCTGATTTCCACGGTCTGGCGGGCCTCGGTCCGGGCCACGTATTCTCCGTAAAGGGGGACGGTTTTTTGGATAACGGGGGTTACTACCACCGGGGGCGGGGGAGCCCCGGCGCCGGCGCCCTTGTCGCTTCTATCCCCGCAAGCCGCCAGAAAAACTAGGATGAAAAAACCAAGGAAGGCGATAAATCCCCGGCCGCCCGCGAAACCATGCAGTCCCTTCTTCCTCTGAAAAGGCATAGGATTGACTCCTGTGCTTCGACTAAAGTGGAACTATTGCCGACCAGTCACTCATGAGCCGGTGGCTCTTGCCAAATCATAAAAGATTGGTAGGGCGGGCCTCCGTGCCCGCCATCCGGTTGGACTGAACGCCTGAAGGCGGGATGCGCTGTCGCTTTCCCGCCCTACGGCCCTTAAGCCCCCCCACCAATTATGAAAATTTACCCCCCTCACTCCAGCCCTCTCCCCCCGCCAACGGGTGTAGAG
>JBAQHL010000418.1:0-1765 GCA_049288295.1 Desulfobaccales bacterium | reverse complement strand
TTCAGGGAGAGCCGATGTCATCCAGGTTGAGACTTCTGCGAAAAGCCTAGTTGTCATCCTGAGCGAAGCGAAGGATCTATTTTTTCAAAGGGTTATGAGATTCTTCGTCGCTTCACTCCCGCAGAATGACGGATTAAACCTCTCGTTCCCAGGTGCAACTTGGGAACGAGGGCAGAAAAATCTATTGTAGGGGCGGACCCGGGTGTCCGCCCCTGAGGGCGCACACATGGGTGCACCCCTACGATTCTAACCCATGTGCTCCACTAATGCACGACCGAAGGCGGAGCAGGGAATTTCCTTGGTGCCCGGCAGCAGACGGGCCAGGTCATAGGTGGCCACCCCTGCGGCCAAGGTGCGGGGCAGGGCCCGGTGAATGAGGTCGGCGGCCTCGGTCCAGCCCAGAAACTCCAGGAGCATGGCCCCCGAGAGGATCAGGGAACTGGGGTTTACCCGGTCCAGACCGGCATACTTGGGAGCGCTGCCGTGGGTGGCCTCGAAAATGGCGCATTCATCCCCGATGTTGGCGCCCGGCGCCATGCCTAGGCCCCCCACCTGGGCGGCTAACGCATCCGAAATGTAGTCGCCGTTGAGGTTCGGGGTGGCAATGACCTGGTATTCGGACGGCCGCAGCAGGACCTGCTGGAAAAGGTTGTCGGCCAGACGGTCCTTGATCACCACTTTGCCGGGAGGTGTCTGCCAGTTAAAGCGGCTCTCCAATTCGGCCTCCGAAATCACCCTGCCCTCGAACTCCTCCAGGGCCACCTCATAACCCCAGTTCTGGAAGGCTCCCTCAGTATATTTCATGATGTTGCCTTTGTGCATCAGGGTGACGCTGGTGTAACCCCGCTCCAGGGCGGTTTTCAGGGCCATGCGGATGAGGCGCTTGCTGCAGCGGGCCGTCATGGGCTTGATGCCGATGGCGGTGGCCGGTTCCAGGTGGCAGCCTAATTCCTGGTTCAAAAAGTCGATGAGGCGGCGGGCTTCAGGGCTCAAGGCCGGCCACTCCAAACCGGCATAGACGTCTTCGGTGTTTTCCCGGAAAACCACCATGTTGATTTTGTCCGGTTCCCGCAAAGGACTGGGCACCCCCTCGTAATAGCGCACCGGACGTATGCAGGCATACAGATCCAGCACCTGGCGCAGGGTGACGTTCAGGGAGCGGAAGCCCCCGCCGATGGGGGTGGTGAGGGGGCCTTTCAGGGCCACCCGGTAGTCCCGGAGGGCTTGCAGAGATTCTTCTGGAAGAAACGTCCCGGTCTCCTTGAAGGCCTTTTCTCCCGCTAAAATCTCCTGCCAGTCGATGAAACGGGCTCCACCATAAGCCTTGGCCACGGCCGCGTCCAAAACCGGCTGCGTAGCCCGCCAGATATCCGGTCCGGTGCCGTCCCCTTCAATGTAGAGGATGGTGGGGGTCTCGGGAATATGAAATTTGCCAGCCCCACCCACGGTGATTTTCAAACCTTTGGCCTGCCGCGCCATACGGAATCCTTTCCTGGTATGACCTGTTATGGAGGAATATCCTCCTGCGCGCCCCCAAGGACACAGTATTATATCATCTATGAACCATTCGTAGGGGCCGACCCATGTGTCGGCCCAAGCTGACGGGCGGACACACTTGGGTCCGCCCCACAAGTTTGATGCAGGTCATTATGAATGCGGCATTATATCATCAGAGCACGTCTAGTTACAGGGTGAGGGGGCAATTTTTTCGTGGATGGCTCGGTAGCGAAGGCTTGCCTGGGGACGACAGACATCAATGTCTCTC
>JBAQHL010000417.1:0-4005 GCA_049288295.1 Desulfobaccales bacterium | reverse complement strand
ACAACAACAGCTCTTCTTGCCCATCTTTTACCATGTAAGCGCTTGCTTCACACATTTTTCAGCACCTCCTTAAGTCGCGCCACCGCCTGTTCCACCTGGTGGGGCAGTGGCTCCGGGATAAGGCCGACAATTTCCACTTTAGCCCGGGTCAAGGGGAGAAGAATCTTCAAAGCCGGGGCCGAGGCGATGACCTCCGCCATCTGCGGGGTCACTTCACCCATCATGGCGTTGGCCAGGACGATGGAAATGCTTCCCAGGATGACGTCGGCAGTGGCCACCGTGCGGGCTATGGCCCGTTCGCCGCTGGCCCCGCGGTTGGCCCCGGTTTTCATCATCTGGGCCGTGGCCACGGCGTTGGTTCCCAGGGCAATAATTTCATAGGTCTCCTGATAGAACTCTCTCAGGCGACGAATCAGAGCAGCCCCGATGCCGCCTCCCTGGCCATCGACAATGCAGATACGCGGTCTTTTTCCTGTCGCAACCATCCTGGGGCCGCCTTTTTATTAAGGGTAAGGAAGGCCACCGGGCTAAGCCTTGGGGCAAAAACGACAAAAGCCACGTGGCCTTGGAGCTTACCAGCCCCCCGCCTTCGTGGCTTATCCAGATAACCCGACCTGTTACTGCAAGTTACGGAGTTTCAACCCCGTGATTCTTTATTTTATAAACCGTTCGCCGGGAAAGGTCAAATCATTTGCCGCGGGGAACCTGCAGATGGCCGGAGGACTCAGAGCTGGTTACAAAATCCTTGACAATGTGAGAATACTGTATTACGAAAATTTTCAGGAAGGGGAATGAATCCCTTTTAGGTTTTTCCTGAGCCGAAACCGGAAAGTTAAAGCCATGAAGGCGTTGTTAGCTGCAAGCTGCCTTTGTGGCTTTTTTATGAGCTTTTTCACCAGGAGCTGCCATGATACTTAAGCCGTTCAAGCGGGAAGCCTACCTGCCTTTGCCGGTGACCTTTATCTCCACCATCAGCCAGGCGGGCATCCGCAACATCGCCCCTTACTCCTGCCTGATGCCGGTGCTTCGTCCCCTGGACCTGGTTTGCCTGGCATCGGCCTTAAAGCGCGACACCCTGGACAATATCCGGGCCACCGGGGAGTTCGTCATTAACCTGGCGGGCGCCGACATGATTGACAAGGTTATCCCCACTGCCCGCTACAGTCCTCCTGAAGAGGATGAATTTATCCTGGCCGCCCTGGAGGAAAAACCCTCCTTGCAGGTAAAGCCCCCGGGCATCAAGGGCTGCTACGCCTGGATGGAATGCCGCCTTTACAAAGAGTATGCCGAACCCCAATATGTCCTGATCATGGGTCAGGTGGTGCACCTGGAGGTGGCCGACGAGGTTTATTTAGCGGACGGCTCCCTCAATCTTGACAAGGCCCGGCCCCTGATGATTACGGGCAGCAATCGCGGTATGAAGTACTGCAGTGTTGCCGACATCAACCGGTTTGACCCCTTCGGCGCCATGTTCCCCAACGGCAAAGATCCCCTGGCCTCCAAGTATGAGGAATAAGGGGCCTGATGGCCTGATTCCCCAGGAAGGCGGTGGCGTATAAACAAGCCGCTGATTGGCCGCGGCGGGTAACCAGAAAAGGCGTTTACCCATTAAAAGACCTCCTCCCAAATCATGTGGAACAGCCGCCCCCGGCTTGTATTTTGCAGGCGAGGGCGTTTGCTCCACAATATATTGATTTATCAAGAGATATTTTGGGTTAATGAGGGATTTTCCCAGAGGTCTCAATCAATGAAAAATATTTCTATTCCCGAAAGAACTTGTTAGACTTCTCCCATGTTTTCATCTTCTGTTTTAGGCCGGGGGCCGGTGGCCAAGCCCGGCTATCCCTTCATTGGCGCGGCTTTCGGGCTGACCCTGGTTTTTTGGCTCCTGGGTTGGGGCTTCCTGGCCTCATTGAGTTTTCTGGCCGCCGTCTTTTTCCTCAATTTTTTCCGCAACCCCAGGCGCGCTGTCCCTGCTGACCTGGCGGCCATTGTTTCTCCTGCGGACGGCAAGGTCATCTTGACGGACGAGGTCCAGGAAAACGAGTTTCTGCAAAGCCCGGCCCGGCGGGTGGCCATTTTCATGAATGTTTTCGACGTCCACGTCAACCGGGCGCCGGTGGCCGGCCGGGTCCTTCTGTCCCGGCACCGCCCGGGGCGCTTTTTGGCCGCGTTTAAGGAAGAAGCAGCCCGGGTGAATGAGCAGCAGGTGATCCTCTGGGAAACCCCCGCCAACCAGAGGGTCCTGACGGTGCAGATTGCCGGGTTGCTGGCCCGGCGCATCATCCCGGCCGTCCAGGAAGGGTCGGTGGTGGCCAGGGGCGGGCCCATGGGCATGATTTGCTTCGGCTCAAGGGTGGATCTGTATTTGCCCCGGAATTGTGATATAATCGTCAAGGTCGGTGACCGGGTCAGGGCCGGAGAAAGTATTATCGGGCGCTGGTCGTGATACCAAGTCCCCATGGAATGGGAAAACTTGTCGGGGCGTTCTTCATCACGCCCGTTTTGAGGCGCAATAAATTGCGCCACTACAAAATTGCCTTCTAACTGCATAATGTTATGAACAAGCGGGCATTGTCCAACACTTTAAGGGACCGCCAGAGGCGATTATGAGCTTCAAAAGAAGACGGAAAAAGAAAGACCGGCGGAAATTTCGGGGGACCTATCTCATCCCCAATCTCATTACCACTGCCAGCCTGTTCTCCGGATTTTTCGCCATTGTGGCCTCCATTAACGGCCGTTTCGAGGCCGCGGCCCTGGCAGTCCTGGTGGCCATGGTCCTGGACGGCCTGGATGGCCGCCTGGCCCGCCTGACCCAGACCACCTCGGGCTTCGGCGTTCAATACGACTCCCTCTCGGACCTGGTGGCCTTTGGGGTGGCCCCGGCTCTCCTGGTTTACCTCTGGGCTCTAAAGGAATTCGGCCGTTTCGGCTGGGTGGCGGCTTTTCTGTTTGTGGCCTGCGGCGCCCTGAGGCTGGCCCGCTTTAACGTCCAGACCGGCTCCATCGACCCCCGCTATTTCAACGGGTTGCCCATCCCGGCGGCGGCCGCCTTTGCGGCCACCGGGGTGTTGTTCTATCTCACCCTCGGAGACTGGACCCACCTGCGCCACGTCTATGTGCTGGTGATGATTTACGTACTCTCCTTTCTCATGGTGAGCAATATCAAGTTTTACAGTTTTAAAAAGCTTGACATGTTCAAACGGCATCCCTTCCAGACCCTGGTGGCCCTGGTCCTGATTTTCGTGGTGGTGGCCACCGAACCCTATATCATGGGCTTCATTCTTGCCGCGGCTTATGTGCTCTCCGGCATTTTCAGCACCTATTACTATTACAGCCGCCCCCCGGTCCCTGAAAAAACCGAGGAAGATATAGCCAGTCCCAAGCCTTCCAATCCCTGAGGCGTCTTTGCTTTCCTCTGGTAAACGCCATGCCTGAGCCTCACGCCGCCAGGGTTAATCTTCTCTATACCGTCATCACCGTCCTCACTGTCCTGGCCGCGGTTGAGCTGGGCCTCCACCTCATGGACTGGGCCGCGTCCCGGGTGGGGAAAAGACCCGAGAAATTACCGATGCGCGGGCTCTATCAGGGTCAAGAATGGGCGGACCCCCTGGCCCGGGAGTCCGATGGCCGCAGCCAGATTTATCACCAGTACCTGACCTGGATCTCCAAACCCCAGACGGGCCGCTTTGTCAATATTGACGCGGCCACCGGCCGGAAAACCTGGAACCCTCCCAACATTAAAAACCCGGAAGTCAGCGTTTATATGTTTGGCGGCTCAGCATGCTGGGGCTACGGCGCCCGGGATGACCAGACCATTGCCTCCCAACTCTCCCGGCTCCTCAACGCCCGGGAGCCCCGTTTCCGGGTGTACAATTTCGGCGAGCCGGGCTACACCTTTACCCAGGGGCTTTTTTTGCTCATCACCAAATTGCAGGAAGGCCTCCGCCCGAATTTCGTCATCTTTTACGACGGCTTTAACGACATCTACGGCGCCTACCAGTC
>JBAQHL010000416.1:0-1970 GCA_049288295.1 Desulfobaccales bacterium | reverse complement strand
TACCAGGCCCGCAGCCGGGCGGCACTTCGACCACCGTGGGGCCGTCGCGCTCCAGATCGAGAAAAGCCAAGGCATAAACGGTATCGGTATTCCCGGTAAGAAACAGCGAATTGGAGTCCATCAAATGATCAAAGATGACGACCTGGTTCGCCTGCCTGGCGCCAAGCTCTGCCGTTCCCACTCTTGCCGCCTCCAATGATGCTGGCGGAATGCCGTTCAGGAACACTTCAACCCCGCGGGTGAAATCCAGATGATCATAGACTTTCTTGGTGGTTTCCTTGGTGGGAAAACCATCAAAAAACTTCAGGGTGCCGATGGGAGTCTCCACCTTGTCCGGTGTCATGATGTTGGCGGGAATCTCGGTTTTGTAACCGGGCGGCGGTTTGGCGAAGACAAAACCGGTTACGCCGGTGAACAACACCACGGCAGATAGGACAGCCAGGACCTTGCGGTAAAGGGCCTTGACACTCATGGGTAACTCCTTGAGATTGGCTTGACTTAGGAACGGGTATTGCAAGCTATTATACTTCAACCTCAGCAGTTGGCCCTGCCTTTTTAAGGTACAAAGACACTGTAATATAGCTTGCCAGCCCCTGCAGTTATCACAGGACCGGTAGAAATTGTCGATCTGAGCTGGATATCAGAACCGGTGGGGTTGATTCTGGGGATAGGCCTTCAGCGCCGCAGTGACGGGATGGCGGAGAGTCGGGGCTAGTTGCTATGCCCTTGATCGGCCCTGTGGCTGGTGCCGTCTTCGTCTATGGCACCCGCTGGCGACCCGGCGGGCACGGCCGCAGCAACAGCAGCGGCGATTTTGGCCCGCAGTTTTTTTACCTGTCCTTTGCCGGCAGGATGCAGCCGATTAGTCAGGATAATCAGGTAGGTTTGAGAACGGGGGTCGATCCAGATGGATGTGCCTGTATAGCCGGTGTGCCCGAAAGAGCCGGCTGGGAAAGAGGCATTAAACTCCTTACTAAGGGGCGACTTGATATCCCATCCAAGACCACGCTGGATGACACTTCCTGCAGTATGCTTTGGCTTTTTCATAACAGTCACCGACTTGTTACTGAGTATCCTCGTACCCTTACACTCACCGGAGTCCAAAATCATCTGGGCAAACACCGCCAGATCATCGGCGGTGGAGAAAACTCCGGCATGGCCAGCCACTCCGCCGAAACGACAGGCAACCGGGTCCTGTACCTCCCCCCACTGCAGGTGGCCGTTAACCACATTGCACGGGGCAGTCAGGGTTTGCCAAGTTTCAGGCGGGCAGAACGATGTCTGCTGCATCTTGAGGGGTTTAAAAATCTTTTCCCTGCAATAATCATCCAGTTGTTGTCCCGAGAGCCTGCGGATCACCTCACCAAGCACAATGAAATTAAGGTCGCTGTAACGGAACCCGGTTCCCGGAGGATGCAGGGGCCGCTCCATGGCAATGGCCTGCAGGGCCCCCTGATAATCCGACCAGCAGATCCGTGGGTTTATTCCCACCCGTAAGCCGGAGGTGTGTGTCAGGAGTTGACGCAGTGTGAGGCGGGCCTTGCCCTTTTGGCCGAACTCCGGCCAATATTTAGCCACGGGGGCGTCTAACCTGAGAAGGCCGCTATCCCATAACTGCATGATTGCTGTGGTGGTGGCCACCACCTTGGTGAGGGAGGCTATATCAAAGATGGTATCCACTGTCATGGGTTGAGGCTGGGGCTCGAGGCAACGCTGGCCGAAGGCTTTCCGGTAGATGATACGACCGCGGTGGCCCACCAGGACAACTGCGCCAGGGATATGTCCAGCGTCGATTTCTTCTTGGGCTGCGACCTCGATTTGGGCGAAGCGCCGGTCATCCACCTCCAAAGAGACTGATGGTGAACTCTCTTGGGTCACAGCCTTCCCGGGTCTCTCGGCTTTGGGTAATGGCGCCTGATCACAGCCGGTCAGGCCAGTGAAGATTATTGCGGCGACCAATAGAAGCGTCA
>JBAQHL010000415.1:0-4672 GCA_049288295.1 Desulfobaccales bacterium | reverse complement strand
TGTCCGCCGATGTCAAGAACATCATGGTGGACGACCTGGAGGTGCACCAGCAGCTCAAGGGTTTTTTGCGGCTGGTTTCTCCCCACCAGGTGCGGGTCTTGAAGCTTTACCAGGACAAGCTGCCCCTGTTTGTGCGCTACCAGATCGAGGAACAGATCGAACGCCTTTACGCTGAGCGGGTGCCGCTCAAGTCCGGCGGCGGGCTGGTAATCAACCCCACCGAGGCCCTGGTGGCCATCGACGTCAACTCCGGCCGCTGCTTAAGCCAGGGCAACCTGGAGGAAACCGCGTTCAAGACCAATATCGAAGCCGCCGAGGAAATCGCCCGGCAGCTCCGCCTGCGGGATTTAGGCGGCCTGGTGGTCATCGACTTTATCGACATGAAGGACAAAAAGCACGTCAAGTCGGTGGAACAGGCCCTGAAGGCGGCCCTGAAATCGGACAAGGCCAGGGTCACCGTGGGGCACATCAGCAAGTTCGGGCTCCTGGAGCTCTCCCGGCAGCGCCTGCGCCCCACCGCCGAGACCAGCACCTATACTCCTTGCGCCGCCTGCCAGGGCCGGGGACGGGTCAAGTCGGTGACCGCCCTGGGACTGAGTCTTTTGCGGCAAATGTCCATGCAGTTGGGCCAGGCTCCCCTCCGGGAAGTGCGGGCCTTTTTGCCCCCCGAGGTGGCCAATTTTCTCCTGAACCAAAAACGCAAGGAGCTTCTGTCTCTGGAAGAACAGCATAACCTGAAAATCATTCTCACCGCCCGACCTGGTCTGCCCCTGGAAGAGATTTCACTTGAATATATCAAGCCCGAGCCCGGGGAACCGCAGGGAAGCAAGGGCGAAGCAAAGGAGTCCCGGCGTGCGCAGCCAGTTGATGAAATCCGGCCTGGAAAAATATCCGCACCGCTCACTTCTTAAGGCCATGGGCCTGACGGAGGCGGAAATCGACCGCCCCCTCATCGGTATCGCCAACTCTTTCAACGAACTCATCCCCGGCCACATCCACCTGGACAAAATTACCCAGGCGGCCGCGGCCGGGGTGCGCCTGTCCGGCGGCACCCCCATGCAGTTCGGGGTCATCGGCGTCTGCGACGGGCTGGCCATGCACCATCAGGGCATGAAATATTCCCTGGCCTCCCGGGAGATCATCGCCGACTCCATCGAAATCATGGCCATGGCGCATCCCCTGGACGGCCTGGTGCTGGTGGCCAATTGCGACAAGATTGTGCCGGGCATGCTCATGGCGGCCCTGCGCCTCAATATCCCGGCGGTGCTCATCAGCGGCGGCCCCATGCTGGCCGGGCGCTTTCAGGGCAAAGAGGTGGACCTCATCAGCGTATTTGAGGGTGTGGGCGCGGTCAAGGCCGGGCGCATGACCGAGGCCGAACTGGCGGAGTTGACCGAGTGCGCCTGCCCCGGCTGCGGCTCCTGCGCGGGAATGTTCACCGCCAACTCCATGAACTGCCTCTCCGAGGCCCTGGGGCTGGCTCTACCCGGGAACGGCACCATCCCGGCGGTGCATGCCGCCCGCTACCGCCTGGCCAAGGAGGCCGGGATGGCGTTGATGAACATGGTGGCAAAAGGCATCACCCCCCGGCAGATCGCCACGCTGGCGGCCTTCGAAAACGCCATGGCCGTGGACATGGCTTTGGGGTGTTCCACCAACACGGTGCTGCACGTGCCGGCCATTGCCCGGGAGGCGGATATCGACCTGTCTTTGGCGCTCTTCAACGAGATCAGCAACCGCACCCCGCACCTGGCTTATCTCAGCCCCGGCGGCCCCCACCACCTGGAGGACCTGGACCGGGCCGGGGGCGTGCCCGCGGTGATGCAGGAGCTCTTGGCCGCGGGTCTGGTGTCGGGCGCGCCCCTCACCAGCACCGGCCGCACCGTGGCCGAGAACCTGGCAAAGGTGCGGGTCCTGGACGACACCATCATTCGGCCCCTTAGTAACCCCTACCATAAGCAGGGGGGCATTGCCATCCTCTGGGGGAACCTGGCCCCCGAGGGCGCCGTGGTGAAGCAGGCCGCGGTGGCCCCGGAGATGATGGTCAATGAAGGCGCGGCCCGGGTCTTCGAGTCCGAGGAAGCGGCTACCCAGGCCATTTTAGGCGGTCAGATTAAAGCCGGGGATGTCGTGGTGGTGCGCTATGAAGGTCCCCGGGGCGGCCCTGGCATGCGGGAAATGCTCACCCCCACCTCCTCCATCGCCGGCATGGGGCTCGACAAGGACGTGGCCCTCTTAACAGACGGCCGCTTCAGCGGGGGCACCAGGGGAGCGGCCATCGGCCACATTTCCCCTGAAGCCGCAGACGGCGGCCCCATCGCCCTGGTCAGGGACGGGGACCGCATTAAAATCGATATTCCCGGCAAAACCATCACGCTCCTGGTGGACGAGGCCGAACTGGCCAAAAGAAAGGCCGGCTGGCAGCCCCCCGAGCCCAAAATCAAGCACGGCTATCTGGCCCGCTATGCCCGCATGGTAAGCTCCGGCAGCACGGGCGCGGTGTGCAGGTGAGAATGTCGATAACCCTGTTGGCATCGCGTTTTGTCCTAGCCGATCCGGGGGGTTTTCGACAACCACCCGGGGGGAGGGCAGGCCGGCTTATGAAAACCCGGGGCAGCCTGTCGGAAACTTTCAACTTCTTGAAAAAAAGTTTCTCAACAACATAAGGTAATTATCCGACTTATCAACAAATGAGCCCTGCTTATAGTTTTCATTAAAGATTAAACCTTTTTTAAAAGGGAGATGATCATGCGTCTGAAAATGGAACGGGAAAAATTGCTGAAAGCGGTGGGACGGACTCTGGGAGTGGTGGACCGGCGGGGCACCATGCCCATCCTCAGCCATTTCCTCCTGGAAGCCAAGGATGATCAGGTGGCGGTGGCAGCCACCGATCTGGAGGTGAGCTTCCGGGGATTTTTCCCGGCCGAAGTCATGGAGCCCGGCGCTTTGACCCTCCCGGCCCATTATTTTCATAATCTTATTAAAGAACTCCCCGGCGCCACCTTGGACCTGACAGGCACCGAAAGCTCCAACGTCAAAATCCAGGCGGGTGAGGCCCGGTATCAACTCAACGGCCTGCCTGCGGACCAGTTTCCCCCGGTGCCGGAGATCACCGATCTCACCCTCGTGGAAGTGGAAAGCCCGCTTCTTAGGGAAATGATCGACAAGACCATTTTTTCCGTGTCCGTGGATGATCTTCAGTACCATCTTTCCGGGATTTTCTGGGAGCGCCATGAGGAGCCGGAGGGCTACCAGCTGCGCCTGGTCTCCACCGACGGCCATCGCCTCACCCTCATCCAGCGGCCCCTGCCGGCCAGCGAGGCTTTCGCCATTGAAGAAGGCATCCTCATCCCCCGGAAAGGGGTGGCGGAGATTTCCCGGCTTCTGGCGGAGGAAGAAAAAGTGGGTCTGGGCCTGAGCAAAAAAAGCCTGGCCCTCCAGGCCGACCACAAATTCCTGTTCATCCGCCTTCTGGAGAAAAAATTTCCCGACTACCGGCGCATTGTCCCCGAAAGTTTTGTGTTCCGCTTTGCCCTGTCCCGCCAGGCCCTGTATGAAACCATCCGGCGCATCTCCCTTTTGTCCACTGAGCGCTTCCGGGGTATCGTCTTGAGTCTGGGGCAGGATAATCTGGAGGTCACCTTCCACAACCCGGAGGTGGGGGAAGGGCGGGAGGTGCTGCCCTTGACCCTGGAAACGGGAGACCCCGAGGAACTTCCCATCCAGATCGGCTTTAACGCCCGCTATTTTCTGGAACCTCTGAACGTCATGGCCAGCGATACGGTGTTTATTGAACTGAACGACAAGGACCGCCCCTGCAAACTTTCGCAGCAGGATGACCCCAACTATTTTGCCATTGTTATGCCCATGAGTTTGTGATGGGAGGGCAAGAGTTCTTTGGGGGAAGGGCCAGGGATTTCATCCCTGCCCTCCCCCCACACCCCCCTCCCAACCCGTATAGTTTAGAATGTAGGGCGGGCACTGCCCGCCATAACGTAATTCTGGTCAAACCAATGCTCATTCAAACCGACATCGATATTGTTGCAGAACTAAAAAAACGCCTGCAGGAAGCAGCCGGGGAGCGCCTCCAGGCCGTGATTATCTTTGGCTCCCGAGCCTGGGGACAGGCCGGTCCTGATTCGGATTTGGACGTGGCGGTGATCGTCCAGGACTGCACCCCGGAGTTGGAGGCGGCCTTGCACGAGGCGGCCTACCAGGTGATGTGGGACCATGATTTTACTCCTATTATTGCACTCAAGGTTTTCGATGCCGACAACTTCGCAACGTATCAGGAGAAAGGCTTTTCCTTTTACCGAAAGGTGGCACAGGAAGGGATTAGCTTGTGAACCTGAGCCCGGAAGTTGAAGCATTGATGACCAAGGCTATCCATGCCCTGGCGGTGGCGGAAAAACTTCGAGCCGGGGGCGATATTGCGGATGCCGCAAGCAAGGCTTACTATGCTATGTTTTATGCAACCCAGGCCCTTTTGAAAGCCCATGGCATTGAGGTGGTAAAACATTCAGCGGTGGCTTCCATGTTGGGCCGGCATTTCGCCAAAACCGGAAGACTGGACCCCAAATTTCACCGTATGTTTCTCAATGCCCGACGAGTGCGTGAAACTGCCGATTACGGCATCTTTGAAGAGATTATAGAACCTACGGCTGATGCTACT
>JBAQHL010000414.1:0-2361 GCA_049288295.1 Desulfobaccales bacterium | reverse complement strand
CGCGCCTGACCCGGCCTATCTGGCTTTTCTGGAGTATGTGCACAAGGAGTTCACCTCCCTGGGATATGTCCTCAATCTCCTGCAGGCCGACCCCGCCGAAACCCTGGCCACCCTGCGCCAGAAGCCTGCCGAACTCCCCATCTCCCCCGAGGAAATCGAAGAACTCATCAACCGCCGCACCGAGGCAAGGAAAAACAAGGATTTCGCCGCCGCGGACAAAATTCGGGATGACCTGGCCGGGATGGGGATTTTGCTGGAAGATAAGCCCCAGGGGACGGTGTGGCGGGTGAAGGGGTAAAATGTAAGGCGGGCACTGCCGGCCACAGTGCCGGAGTCAGGCCATGCCTGTCAGGGAAGCAAGTTTGGAAAGGGCCACGGCACAACTTAGAGAGGAATTTCCCATGAAGTTTCGAGTAATCATTGAGCAGGATGAAGACGCCATGTTTGCAGTACATTGCCCCAACCTACCTGGCTGCCTCAGCCAGGGCAAGACGAGGGATGAGGCCTTGCATAATATCAAGGAGGCCATCGCCGGTTATCTGGAAAGTTTGAAAAAGCATGACGAAGCTTGGCAAAAAAATAGTGGTTCCCAAGGGTGGAGTTTGGGAACCAGACAAACAGATAGGGACCTGAGGTTACCATGAGACAGGTTATTATTTATCCCGGAGAAGACGGCTGGTGGGTGGCGGATTGCCCCAGTTTGCCCGGCTGCCTCAGCCAGGGCAGGACAAGGGAGGAAGCTATCGACAACATTAAGGAGGCTATTCAGGCATACATTGAAGCCCTGGAAAAAGACAGCCTTCCGGTTCCGGAAGAACGTTTTGAAGCCCTGCTCGTAGCCGTATGACCAAGCTGCCACAAATATCCGGCCGGGACTGCGGCAAGGTGTTGTAGAAGGCTGGATTATCCCTGGTCAGACAAAACGGCAGCCATCTGGTTTATCGCCGTCTCAAGCCCTTTATTCAAGTCGTGGTGCCTGATCACAAGGAATTGGATCGCGGCACTCTATGCGCCATTATTCGTCAAGCCGGACTCAGCCTAGAAGAATTCCTCAGATATCTATAAAAATAGCTTTTTCCCTCGTCTTCAGCCTCTGTTTGGGAACGCAGTGGACGCCAACCTCAGGGTAACCAAACCAGTTGTTTCTCTTTGAGAAGCTTGTAAACAAGTCTCAGTTAGCCCTCTTCCCCATCTCCTGCTGCAATTCGAAACCAAAGAGCGGTAGGACGGGCTTCCAGCCCGTCCAGCCACGGGCAGGATGCCCGTGCTACCATTTCACTCTGAAAGGCGAGGGTGTATCTGGAAATGGAAGAAACGCCGGGCAACCGCGGTAATGTTCCCTTGCCAAAATTAAACTTTCTATTTCTGGAAAAATGTTGTAGAAACTATAACATTAGTTCATTTGTTCATGGCTGGGCGCCTGAAACACCGTTCCGATCCAATGGCCGGAAGTTCATTGAGCAGTTCTTCTGTAGTGTAACGTTGACCTGTAGCATTGTCCACCGCTGACTCGAAACCGACACCGGCAACCTAACCCTCCCAAGAAACCCGGCAGCACAGGTTACACCTCACCACCTGACCTCCAGGAGGTGGATCATGCCTGTTATCCTCAAAGAAGCCCCCAGGCACGTGGGCATCGGCATCCGCACGGCGCTCGCCCAGGACCTGCCCCGGATCCTGGAAATTGAGCGCCTGGCTTTCGGGGGCCAGTGGGATTATTTCCAGTTCAAGGCCTCCCTGAATGATATCTTTCTGGTGGCTGTGGATTCGACTACTGCGGAAAATGTCGGCTTCCTGGTGGCCTGCTGTTGCGAGGTAGCCCGGCGGGGTATCATTCTGCGGGTCGCGGTCCACCCGGCTTACCAGGGGCAGGGCATCGCCACCCAACTCCTGCACGAGTCCTTTAAAGAACTGAAAAAAAAGGATCTGGACGAAGTGGAGCTGGACGTGGACGTCATCAAGGGCGGGGCCCTGCGGTTGTACGAAAAGATGGGCTTCAAAATCGTGGAAACCTTCTCCCCGGATTTTGAGGAAGATGACACCTTTTATATCATGAGAAAAAAATTGGCTCCCTGAAGGATAATGCGGGCGGGGTAGTGCATTACCCCGCAGTTAGCATAAGCGGCAGCGGCATTTTCTGGGGGCGCAGTTTGGCTTAATTTAAGGGCGGGCGTTCAACCCCGCCTTCTTTTTTGCTGTCAGCCGGCGGTGTCCAGACTCCCTCCGCAATCTTGCTGAGATTTGATAGAATATTCGGCGGGAGAGGGGGCTAAGGGTCAGAGACCCTTATCCTCTCCCCCGCACCCCCTCCCACAATCCCTTAAGATGAAAAAGAGGCTGGCAGAGCATGTTCCGCCCTGC
>JBAQHL010000413.1:0-2577 GCA_049288295.1 Desulfobaccales bacterium | reverse complement strand
AGTCTCAGGCGGGAGCAAAGGCGGGGTAACTCGGGGAGGCGGCTTTCCCGGCAAGGGCCGGCTCTTAGATCTGGTTATTCAGTTTCCCGTCATTGAGATGGTAGACATGATCGAACCCTTCAATCATCCTGACATCGTGGGTCACCACGATTACCGCGGACTGGTTCTCTTTAGCGATTTTCTTTAATAACTCCATGACCTTCTTGCCCCGGTTCGTGTCCAGGGAGGCCGTGGGTTCGTCGGCCAGGATGATCCTGGGGTTGTTGGCCAGGGCCCGGGCGATGGCCACCCGCTGCTGCTCGCCGCCGGACAGCAGCGCGGGCAGGTAATCCGCCCGGTCATCTATCTCCATATACTCCAGGAGTTCCATAACCCGGTTATGCGCGGCCTCGCCCTTGATGCCCACCAGGCTCAGGGGAAACAGGACATTTTGCCCGGCCGTGAGAAAGGGGATGAGATTGTGGGCCTGAAAGATGAAACCCATCTTTTCCCGGCGGAGGCGGCGAATGTCCACCCCGCCGGACCAGCCGTTTTTCTGAAAAATCTTTTGCCCGTCAAAGACAATCGTGCCATTGGTGGGTTCGAGTATCAGGCTGATGCAGAGCAGCAGGGTGGTCTTGCCGGAGCCGCTGGGCCCCAGGAGGGCCACCAGGTCCCCGGGAGACACCGACAGATTGATATCTTCCAGGGCCCGCACCTCCAGGCGGCCGGAGCCGAAAATCTTGCTGAGCCCCTCAATCTGCAAGACGTCCGTCATTATCCCCCCAGGGCCATGGCGGGCTGGGTCTTTAAAACCTGGATGATGCCCAGGAAACTGGCCAGGATGCCGCCCACCAGGACGACGATAAAAGTGATGACCTCGTCCATGGGGACTAAAAGGATGGTTTTGGGGAAATAGGCGTAGGTCTGGTTAATGAGTACCAGGGCAAACAGGAAGGCACTGATGGTCAGGAGCAGGGATTGTTCCAGCACCAGCCGGATGATCACCCGGTTGGGGGCGCCGATGAGCTTCATCACCGCAATGGAGCGAATTTTTTCCATGGTGAAGGTGTAAATCACCAGGGTAATGATCACCACGGAGATGATCATCAGGAGAATGCGGAACAGCAGGAGTTGCTTGGTCATGCCCGCCAGGCGCCCTTTCAGCATGAGCTCGATCTCTTCGTCGGTGGTATAAACCGAGAGATAAAGCCAGTTTTTGATATTTTCGGCCACGGCGGTGCGGTCCGCCCCGGGTTTCAGGTGCACCAGGACGGCGTTGATGATGTGTGTGTCCGGGGCCAGGGCAGTGGCAAGATTGGCGGTGGCCGCCGGGGTCAAGGCTTTCTCCCCGTTCAAAGTTCGGGCCAGCCGTTCCCTTTGGCTGCGCACCTCTTCATTATCTTTCTGGAAGGCGATCTCCTGGGCGTCAGGCAAAGAGAGAAAAACCAGCGGGTCGCCGTTGGTGTCGATGGCGCCCTGGGCCAGGCCCACCACCGTATAGGTGTGGAGGCCCAGGGTTACCTGGTCGCCGAGCTGCACGCCCAGCTTCTGGTCGGCCACCATTTCGTAGTGGGCCTGCTGCAGGCCCCGGCCGGCCACAATCCTCTGGGGCCCGCCCAGCCCGATAAAGATATCGTAGCCGATGATGCTGAAATGGCGGCTCGTCTCCCCGATCCGGCGCTCCACCGTGTAATAGATAAAGGGGCAGGCCTTCTCCACACCGGGGATGGCTTTGACACTGTGATGATAATGCTCCGGCAGGGTGGATTGCTCGTTGAAAGGCCCGCCCCGGTTACGTTCCACAACCCAGAGGTCGGGATTCGTGGCCTTGATCACCGCCAGGTTCTCATAGAGATTGCCCCGGTACAGGCCGTTCATGGCCAGCACGATGGTAAACAGCAGGCCCACCCCGATGATGGTGGCAATAAACCGGCCTTTGTGGAGCTTTAAGTCATAAACCGCTAAGTCCATCAATCCCCCGGAGCGGCCGCCTGGATTTGGGGGCGAATTTTTTTGCCGGGGATAAGACCAGCGGGTTTGACAACTACCAATTCCCCTGCTTTGAGCCCGTCGGTCACTGCGGTCCTGCCTCCATCCTGGAGTCCCAGGACAACTTTTTGGAAACGCAGGAGGCCCTTATCGGCCACCAGGACGCCTTTGGCGCCGTTTTTGGCCATGACCGCGGACAAGGGCAAAACCATGGCGGCCTGACGTCCGGTATCGATCTCCACCTGGGCCTCCTCACCGATAACCAGGGGTTTGGGCAAGGTGGCGAACTTCACATTCACCTCCAGCTCCCGGGTTACCGTATCGGCTTCCTGGTTGAGCCGGGCTACCTGCCCCTGAAAGGCGCGGCCGGAGCGCAGCCTTATTTTGGCCGGCTGGCCCGGCTGCAGTTGGGCCACCAGGGCCTGGTCAATCCAGGCCGCCACCCAGATCTGTGCCGGGTCCACCATCTGGAAAATGGGGGTCCCCGGAGACAAGGTGGTGCCCACCTCCGCCTTGCGCACGGTGATGAGGCCGTCCATGGGAGCCAGGATGCGGGTGTAATTGTGAAGGGCCGCAGCCGCGTGGGCCTCGGATTCGGCCTGCTTC
>JBAQHL010000412.1:0-3622 GCA_049288295.1 Desulfobaccales bacterium | reverse complement strand
GGACACCGCTCTGGCCGATGCCTGCGCCACCGCTCTGGGGAACCGGGTGCCGGGGGCGTCAGCCGTGAACGAGGCCCTGGCCTGGATTGCCACCATCCCGGGTGTCCACGGCGCGGTGGTGATTGTGGGGGAACAGTTGGGGGCCTGGGGTCAAGTTGAGTTGGTGCCGCTTTAAGAGTTGTAAAGGAAAAAAGGGATTGGGAATGCGGGGCTTTATGGCGAAACGCCAAGAAACGTCAGGGCGGGGCTTAACCCCCAGCGCCCGCCCGGGCTTGGCGGTTTTGCGTCTCAGTACTGTCTTAAAAAGTCCAAAGTCCAGGGTCCAAAGTCCAAAAAATGTATGGGTGGGCAAAATGCCCATGAGGGACTGTACTGAAAAGTTTTGAGTTTCGAGCGCAGGGTGTGTCTGACGCGCCAAAATTGGTGCGTGAGACGCACCCTGCCTTAATTTACCATGAGCCCTAATGAGACCTGCGGCCTCATTCAGGCAGCCTCACAATGGTCCTGCCCTGATGCCGCCTTTGCAGGATAAGGTCAATCTGTTGATCCAGCCCTTCCAGGGTGGTTTCGGTGGCGAGGCGGTCCAGGTGCGACAATTTCCAGGGGCCGGCCAGTTTCTGCCAGACCTGCACCCGGGTGGGGCGGGGACAATTCTGGGAATCAATGCCCATGAGGGTGACAGCCCGTAAAATGAATGGGTAAACGCTCAAGGGCAGGTCAGGGGAGGCCACGTTGCCGCAGCAGGTCACCGCGCCGCCGTACTGCACGGACTTAATGGTCGTGGCCAAAAGCGGCCCTCCCACCGTGTCCACCGCGCCGGCCCATTGGGCGCCGAGCAGGGGGCGGCCGCTGGTGTCGGTGGCGGCCTCGGTGCTGATAATTTCCCGGGCTCCCAACTCCAGGAGATAGTCCCGGGTTGATTCCCGGCCGCTCACCGCGGTCACCTGGTAGCCTTCCTTGGCCAGAATGGACACCGCAATGCTGCCCACCCCCCCGGTGGCCCCCGATACCAGAATTTTTCCCTGGTCCGGGGCGATGCCGTAGGACACGAGGCGAAAGACGGAGAGCGCGCCCGTGAAACCGGCGGTGCCGTAAATCATGCTTTCCCTCAGGGACAAGCCCTGGGGCAGCTTCACCACCCAGGCCGCAGGCACCCGGATGTATTGGCCAAAGCCCCCGGGGGTGTTCATGCCCAAATCATAACTGGTGACAATCACCTCGTCCCCCGGCGAAAAATCCGGACTCTGGCTTGCCGCCACCACCCCGGCGGCATCAATCCCCGGGGTGTGGGGGTATTTTTTCGTCACCCCTTTATTGCCCATGACGGACAGCACATCTTTGTAATTAAGGGAAGAGTATTTGACTTTGACCAGGACCTCGCCAGGGGGCAGGTCTTCCAGGTGCCTCTCCTTGATTTCCCGGATGTACCTTTGGTCCTCGGTCTCAGTGACCACCAGGGCTTGAAAGGTTGTGCCTCTCATGAAAACCTCCGTATTTGAGAAATCCCTGCAAAATTTTTGTATAAAGGGAAACCCTCCTCATTACCTCGCACCGGCTAATGAATCCTGGAAAACCAACATCTCATATGATATTTACATAACTCAAAAAGATAGCGAATAAAATAGAATGTCTTAAACATTCAGGCGGCAAGACATGGAGAGAGCAATGGCTGATGAGGTAATCTCGACTGAGGACCCACAAAGCCTGCAGAGCATTCTTACCGACAATTTTTTTTATTTTTTTCTGCGGTTGCGCAAGGGCAGGGTCCAGAAAGTTGTTCAGGTAATTAATGAGCAATTCATCGACGAAACTTTGGAGCAGCGGGCCCGCCGGCTGATTGCCGCCCAGACCCCCCTGTCCTTTTTGGGGGGAGCCCTCACGGAGCTTCCCATGCTTATTCCCGGCCTGGGCCAGGCACTGGGAGTGCTGGGTTTGGCAGGCGGGGCCTCGATCCTGATTCGCATGCATCTGTATCTTATCCTGGAGATTGCCCTGTTGTATGGCAAGGACATAGACGACCAGGCCCGGGTTCCGGAAATGGTGTCCGTGGTTATGGCGACAGGGCTGGCCGCCACGGTACCTTTGCTGACCAGGGTCTTGAACGTCAATCCCCTGTGGGCCCTGCCGGCCGGGGGCCTGACCTGCGCCGCCGCCGCGCAGCTCATCGGAGAAAACGCCATCCGTTTTTATAGCCGGGAGGCGCCGTCCCAGGCGGTCATCCCTTTGCCGGTCAGGGAAAAATCCGCCGAGGTCAATTAGCCACCCTATACTGTCAAACAGAGTTCCAACCACCTGACCTGATTACACAGGTCGCCAGCTAACCTTCGAGGAGGGACGTCATGAATACCTTAGTGGTAATTGAGTATGATGAGTTGTTAAAAGCGGAAGAGGTCAGGCTTCAGTTCTTGAAGATGCAAAAGGAGTATCTTGTTGACCTGGAAGATGCCGTGGTGGCCACCAAAGACAAGGACGGCAAGGTCAATTTGCACCAGATCCACAGCACGGTCAAGGCCGGGGCCCTGGGCGGCGGCTTTTGGGGGGCCCTGGTGGGTTTGATTTTTCTCAATCCACTGCTGGGGATGGCCGTAGGGGCGGCCAGCGGCGCTGCGGCCGGGGCCTTGACTGACGTGGGCATCAACGATCAGTTCATGAAGGATCTGGCCGCCAATCTGAAACCTAACTCATCGGCACTCTTCGTGTTGGTTCGCAAGGCCACCCCTGAGAGAGTGCTGGAAGAGCTGCAGGGCACCGGCGGCAAGATTCTTAAAACTTCTCTGTCTCACGAGGACGAGACGAAGCTCCAGGCAGCCCTGGACGCAGCCAAGAAAGAAGCCTAAATGGATTTGACCGGAGCCGCGTGCTGCCGGGCTTTTACTCCTCCCACGGCTCCATTATACCTTACCCCGACCGTCCAACCGAAAAAAATCCCCAAGCAGGCAAGGCCCTGCCTTTTTTCCTTAGCGCCAGATCTTCAACATGGACATGAGCGGACTGAGGATATTGATGTAATCATCGGTCCAGGGGGCCAGGTCACCCTCATTGCAGCACCCAGGTTTCAGTAGCCCTGCCAGGCTATCAGGGCGACGCCGGTCACCATGAGGGCCGAGGCCAAAAGGCGCGGCAGGAGGGGCCGCTCCCCCAAAACCCACCCCCCCAGGACGACACTGAAAAGGATGCTGGTCCGTTTCACGGCAATGAGGTAAGCCGCGGGGGCGAGGCTCATGCCAAAAACGTGGCAGATAATCTCGGCGGCCGCGGCCAATCCCACCAGGAGGCCGGCCAGCCAGCGGGCCCTCAGGAGGTTACCCTCCCGGACGGGGCTTAAGGGATAGCCTGCCAGCAGACACCCTCCCACCACCGTGGGATAAAATACCCCGAAAAAAGCAGGATCTGAGTGGAGAATGGCAAGCTTCCCCAAAGCGGAGGTTATGGAAAAGATAGCTGCCACCAGAAGCATGAGGCGGGCTCCCGGTTCCCGGACCAGGGCCGCCAGGGGCGCCCACCAGGCCCGGCGCTCCCTTCCTAGCCCCAAAAAATAGCTGCCCCCGGCCACCAGGGCAATGCCCGCCAGGCCGATAAAACCCAAGGCTTCCCCCAACAGCAGCCAGCCGGTGAGGATAAG
>JBAQHL010000411.1:0-2764 GCA_049288295.1 Desulfobaccales bacterium | reverse complement strand
AGGTAGGGCGGGCCTCCGTGCCCGCCACTCAGGCGGCCAGGGACGGCCGCCAGAATCTGCTTGTTTCTTCTTTGGATCATTAGTGTCCGGCAAGCATTTTGCACCAGGAGAGATTTTAAGCCCCCTCCCCACGGTGGGAGGGGGTTGGGGGAGGGGGGCTTTTTGGAGCAACGCCTCTATTTTGCAAAGAAAATTGCCACCCCCACCCCAGCCCTCCCCCTTCCAGGGGGAGGGAGTTTCAGATTCACGGATTCCATGTCCCAGGAAGGGCAATCCGAAACCGATGTTGCCCTTAATCCTCAGAGAATCAGGTTTTCTCAAATATTGCTTGTAACAAATACCTCTAAAGCAAATTCCTTGCCGGACACTACTGATATTTAATTATATCTTCGTTACCAAAACGAGCTTACCCTAAAAGGAGTGGCGTGGTCTCAAGGGGCGGCCGTGGGCCAATGACTGCCAGAATCTCCCTGGGAATGAGGCTGTCCGCCAGGGCCAGAAAGGCCAACCCTCGGGAAGTTTCACGGTCTGCCGTTCTCAGCACCGCGTGCAAGCCCGCGTCCCCGCCGATGGCCAGACAGACGGCCGGTCCCCGGGAATTTTCCCTGGTCCAGAAAACCCGCACCTCACAGGGCTTACCGCCAGTGGTCCGGGCGCCAATGGTTTCCGTATCGCCGTCGGGATACTCTATATCCAGGACCGGCCCTCGCCAAATGGGGGAGAGCACCGCCAGACGCAGCCGGGGCAGGCCCTCCGGAAGATTTTCTCCCGATTTCACGGCATATTCCAGGGAAAAAAAGACCATGCGAATCGTGTTTCGTCTTACTCAGCCGTCTGGCAGTAACAGGCGGCGACAAAGACGGTCCGGGGTAAAGTTGTCGATAGACTTTTTACTTGTAATACTGTTTGAATTCATCGCTTGGTTCTCTTTCCGAATAAACGTACAACATGATTCCATTCGGATCTTTAACAGCAAAGCCACGGTCACCCCATGGATGATCTTCGAGCGGTAGAGTAAGCTCTAATCCGGCACGGGTAAGCTCTTCGAAATCTAGATCAACATCTTTAACACGGAAATTGTATACCAATCCTGCACTGTTACTTAGTTGATGTTCAGGCTCCTTTAGAGACATGAATTGAATTGTGGAGTATTCATTGCCGAATTGCAGATTTACATACCAACCACAATCAAAGATGACCTTGGCCTTAAAATACTTGACATAAAAATCTCTGGTTTCAACGACTCTGTCAGTGGTGAACGTAGGTGAGAGTGAGAATGGTTTCATCGAATCTTCTCCATTTTTAAACTATAACATTGCCGGACGGGCAATCCGTCAAACAATTTGTCAACTACCCGCAATGCCGCCGGCCAGGAGCACCTTCAGCATTCCCTTTTGCCGGGCAAAATCCAGGGCCGCCAAACCCTGGGACAGGGGAAAAACCCGGCTGATGAGGGGCCGGGGGTCTATCCAGCCCTGTTCCATGAGGCGCAGAGCGGGAGGGAAGGGCCCGCAGCGGGAGCCCGTAAGGCGCACCTCCGGCACCACCAGCATGGCCGGGTCCAGGGGCAGGTGGCCCGCAAAGGTGCTCTTCATGACCACCGTGCCTCGGGGGCGCACCCGGGTCAAAGCCAGACCCAGGCCGCCCGGGGAGCCGCTGGCTTCCACCACCAAGTCGAACTCACCCGGGGGCAGTTCATCTTCCAGGCAGGTTTTGACCCCATAAGGCTCCGCCAGACGGAGATGCTCCCGGTAATGACCGATCAAATGAGTCTCTAAACCCCTTAAGGCCAATGTAAAGCAAATCAGGAGCCCCAGGGCACCGTCCCCCACCACCAGGACCCGCTGGTCAGGGGAGGCCGGCGCGGCCTCGGAGACCGCCAGGGCTGCGGCCAGGGGTTCGGTGAACACCGCGGCTTCGTCCGGGATTGTCTCGGGCACCGGGTGCAGGTTTTCTTCCGGCAGGGTGAAATATTCGGCAAAGGCGCCGTCCAGTCCCCTCAATCCCAAGACCCGGCGCTCCCGGCAATGGCGCCCCAGGCCCCGGCGGCAGCGGAGGCAGACTCCGCAGGGAATGTTGATCTCCCCCACCACCCGCTGTCCCAGCAAGGCGGATTGGGGCGGCCCCACAACCTCCCCCACAAATTCGTGGCCGGGAATGCCCCGGAAATCGTGATAACCTTTGAGGACCTCCAGGTCGGTGCGGCAAACACCCGCCAGGCGAAGGCGCACCAGGCCATGGCCGGGCCGGGGTTCCGGCTGGGGGACTTCTTTAAGTTCAAGATTGCCGTCAAAATGTAAAGCTTGCATGAAGAATTGACCTTTTCAGCGCGTGGCTGCGGCTTCGGTCAGCACCTCCAGGGTTTGGGACACCGTGGCCTCCCAGCTGAGATGGGCCACCGCGTCCTGGGCCGTTTGGCCTACCTGGGGATCCTGGCTTCTGACCAACCATTCGTCTAAAGGCCTTATCCAGGTCTCAATATCGTCAGGCTTGGCAATAACCTCCCCATTTGTGCCGGGAGTAATAAATTCGGCGGCCCCGTTGGCCGCGGTGGTTATCACCGGGCAGCCGCACCCCAAAGCCTCCAAAACCACGTTGCTGCAAGGATCATAGAGGGTGGGCAGGGCCAAAAGATCGGCAGCCTGGTAAAAGGGCGCCACCTCGGCCCGGGGCCCCCAGAACCTGACCCGGGGGGCCACCCCCAATCTTTCCGCTATGGCCTGATACTTTCCCAGGCGGTCTTTCCCCACCACCCAAAGAAACG
>JBAQHL010000410.1:0-4113 GCA_049288295.1 Desulfobaccales bacterium | reverse complement strand
CCCTGGGCATGACACTCATGGCCGCCTTGGTGGACGAGTAATTGAGCTGGCCGGCGGTGCCCAGGGACCCGGTGGAGGAAAACAGGCAGATCAGGCCCGCGCAATTGTTATTAATCATGCGCTCGGTGCACTCCCGGACGGTTAGGAACACCCCGGTCAGGTTGATGTCAAGGACGGCTTGAAAGTTGGCCAGGGACATTTTCTTGGTGACCTTGCCGGTCTCCCGGTCCGGGGCCACCAGGAGCCCGTCCCGAATGATGCCTGCGGCCGGAGCCACGAGATTAATGCAGCCAAATTGCTCTATGGCCAGGTCCGCCAGGCGGCCGCAATCCTCTTCCTTGGTGGTGTCGCAGACCAGGGTGGCCACCTGGCCGCCCATGGCCTTGATTTCGGCCTCCACCCGGCTTAAGCCTTCGCCGCTGATATCCCCCAGCACCACTTTGCCGCCCTGGCGGACCCAGTATTTCGCCAGTTCTTCGCCGATGCCGCCGGCCCCCCCGGTAATTACTGCCACTGCATTGCTAATTTCCAACATGCCGCGTCATTCCTTTCTCAGGTCTAAGATATGCCCGTAAAATCTATACGCCTATGCTAACCTTGGTCAGGTTTATTTCTCTTCAGGCTGCACCGCCTCGCCCAAGCTCTTCATGAACTTGTGGAATTGATCCCCTTGTTTTTTGATGAGCTTCTGAAATTCCAGGCTGGAGGCTTCCAGCCCCATGCCTTTTTCATCCACCAGAAAATGCAGCTGCCTAAGCGATTCTTCCTTGTCGTTTAACTTGTCCTTGAGCTGCTCGTTTTCCCGAACCAGGGCCTCATACTTTTCCCGAGGCACCATACCCATGAGCTTGAGGTAATCTCGGAAAGATTCCTGAAAATTTTCCTCCGCCTGTTTCCACAGGGCGAAATAATCGGGGCTGTCCTCGGCTGTCTTATCGAGGCCATAGGCCGCTTTAAAAAGCCGGTTGTAGTCCGGGAAACTCCAGAAGCCCTTCTGGAGCGCGTTGGCCATGTCCTCCAGGCGTTTTTGGCTCCGAGCGGCCTCCAGGAAAGCTTTCCCCCAGAACTCCAAAAAATGGCGGTTCATATCAATTTTCCTGTTTTTTGGTCTTGGCCGGGGATGTCTTGGCGGGCTTCTCTTCCGGTTTGGCCGGGAGAGCCTTGGATTTTTCAGCCTCCAGAGTTTTATCCTCTTCCGCCTCCAGGTCCAGGTGAAAGCGCACCGGACCGCGGTAGTCCAGGAAGCATCCGTCCAGGGCACACTCGGTGGTGGGCAGCGACCAGCTGGTGGCGATGGCCACATGCCCCTTGGGGAAGATAGTCACCTCCGCGTCCACCCAATCCCGGGGCGCCAGGGCCGACTCCTTTTCCACCAGTTCGTCTTTTTCGGCGACGCAGATGAGCCATTTGAGGCCCTGTTCCCGGATGCGCCGGAAATTCAGGGTCCGCCCAAAAAGCTTTACCGGGAGGGTGCCATCCTCCGTCACCGGGATAGTGTAAGAGGCGAAGCTCAACTTACTGATCTCCAAAGGCAGGTCGGTTTGATCGTATATCATCCAGTAATTTATGGCCGCTGCGGTCTTATTAATCTTCAAGGTTTTTTCAAAAAGCTTCAAATCCCGGTAGAAGGCCACCATCGGATGTTCTTTTTCCAGGCTTTTGAGCTTGAAGACCCAGCTCATAATGGCGCCGTTCACCACCCGGTTGCCGTTGGGAAGTCTCTTGAAGGCAAAGCTGATATCCTCAAAACGCTCGGGGATCTGGTCCAGAAAGGCTGACAGGCCCTTGCTGCGGGTGCCGTCCATGGGAGCGACGCTGGTAATGAGGGTGTCCACCAACCCGTCCAGCTCCCCGGACAGATAATTGATCACCGCAGTGAACCCGCACTGACAGTACCCGCAGAAGGTCACCGCCCGGCCGTGGGCCGCCTTGACCTTCTCCAGGAAGAACTTGGTGTCCAGGCAGTCTTCTTCGCCGGTCATCAGCTGCACCGCAAGATTGTCATGGATGTCCTTGGCGATGCGGACGTAGGTGGGAATCCCCTGGTTGGCGAAGCAGTGCACGAAGCTTTTGCCTTCTCCAGGTAAAAAGGCCAGGATGTTAGCGCCCAGCACAAAGGGAGGGATTATGACAATGGGTTTGCCTTTTTTGCGAACCTTCACCGACTTATCCAAGGGCAACACCTGGTAGAGAAAAAAGCGCTCAGTCTCAGCAACCTTGACGTAGTTGCCGTCATCAAAGTGAAACCCGTACTCAGGCTCAATGTCCCGAATGGCCTGGGGATACTCGTGGACTACCAGTTCCATTAACCGGGCCTGTTTGTCCATGAAGGCCGCAATGTCATCGCCTTCCCGGTGGTACACTGTGTTGAGCCAGGCCTGGGAGAACTGCTGAAACTGCTGTGTATGGTACTCATTGATGGTCTTTAATCCATGAACCAGGCCCTTATTCGCCAGACCCTTTATGAATCCCAACAGATCCGTGTAATCCTGGATATTATCCTTGGGAGGATGTTCCAGGAGTTTTTCTGCTTCCGTCATTTCGAAGGACTCGAGCGCCGAAAAAGACGGCTCCATGAAATCCTGGATATAACGGCACAGCCCGATCCAATAAGTTTGCATTAACCGGGCTTGGTCAATACTGGCCGAGACAATCTTGGCCTGGGTTTCCAGGGCCAGTTCAGACGGACCAGTGGGTAGTTCGTATAAACTCGTAGATACTGCTTTTGACTCAGACATTCTCATCTCCTGACACGCCGAGATCAGCCTTTCCAGCCGCCAAGGGGGATTATCGCAAAGCCCACCTCAAACCTCAAACCTCAAGCCTTGCAGCAGACCAGGAACTGGCCCCTGCCGATTTTTTCCACTAAGCGGTCTTGGATTTTCCGAATCTTTACGATTCCGAGAAAAATGACTCCAGCTTTGTAAAGCCTTCGTCAACCAATTTCTTAAAATCCAAGCAATTCTGCTTGTAGGACCTGCACCATTCCGACATGCACTTGTTGCCCTCATCAGGGACATTGGCCATTAGGGCCAACTGCAACTTGGCCAGGCGCTCCATCTGTTCCTGAAACATCATCATGGCGCTGAAAGAGTTGTCGAAAGTGGTTTTGTAATACGCGATCATTTGTTTGCCCATTTGTTTTGGATCCACCATCTCTCTTCTCCTTGAGGTTATTATGGTGTCCTCTTAAAACGAGCCGAAAAGCGAGCCGAGAATAATCACGGCAATCAGGGCAAGTACCGGTCCCGCCACGGCTACCGCAAAAATGTCGAAATACGACTGGCGGTGGTTCAGGTTGCAGATTTGCAGAAGGGTGATGACCGCCCCGCCGTGCGGCAAGCAGTCCAGACCTCCAGCGGCTATGGCGGTGACGCGGTGCATCAGATCAAGGGAGATGCCGGCGGCGGCGGCCATCTCCAAAAACTTTGTTCCCATGGCCTGCAGCACAATGCTCATGCCGCCTGAGGCCGAACCGGTGATGCCCGCCAGGGTGCCTACCGACAGGGCCAAGGAAACCAGGGGATTATCACCGCCAAGGGTGAAAATCCCGGAAGCGATGCTGGCAAAGGAAGGCAGAATAGCGATGACCGCACCGAAACCCACCAGGCTGGCGGTATTGAAAATAGGCATGACCGAGGCATTGGCCCCGGAATCAATGCTTTCGGTGAAATTGGTGAATCTCCGGAGGTTGAGCACAATAACCAGCAGAATGGAAAAGGCCAGCGCCGCAATGATGGACCAAATGCCAATAACTGCCGCAAGGTCAGTTTCCCCAAATTCGGGCCGGGCCAGAAATGAGGTGTCCAGCGCCGGCAGGATCAGCTTGCTGAAGACATAATTGAGGACGATGACCAGGATGATGGGCGCCAAAGCCGTGAGAATGCCCGGCTCACCGGCGGGAGCGGGCTTATCTACCAGTTCCCCGATATCGAAACTTTCCATATCGGCATGGGCCCGCATCTTCTTATCCACCCGGGGCATGGCATCCGCCGGCGCGCCATAGCCTTCCCCCTGCGCCGTTGCGGTGTACGCCCTGCGGTTAAGCCATAGCATGCCGAAGATAAGCATCATCGCCGCCGCGATGATCCCGAGAACGGGGGCCGCAAAGGG
>JBAQHL010000409.1:0-2664 GCA_049288295.1 Desulfobaccales bacterium | reverse complement strand
TCCTTTGCTTAACAAAATTTTACGTTCGCAATCTAAAGAAGGAAGGGGTGCGCCTGGGCCGCCAGGATAACTGCCGGGAAGCCTGCCCCGCCGAACTTCTTTTCCTGAGGCGCAACCGAAACGGTTGGTGAACGATTTTTGCTAACTTCTTTTTTTATTATACGGCAAACCACTCTGGCGGGGAAAGGCCAGTAATTCTGGTTTTCCATAAAAAAATCTCAGGCGCGCCGGATTGTCAACCTCAGGGTGTTAGGTTCAGTAAGGGTTCCGATGAATTCAACCAAGGAGAACACATAATGAACAAAAGCGGCTGGAAAAATCTTAAAACCATTTTCCTGATCACCCTGATGGTGAGCCTCCTGGGTGCCACCACGGCCTTGGCCTATCGGGGTATGGGCGGCGGCGGTATGGGGAAGCGCTGGATGATGAATCTCACCCCGGAGCAGGCCGGCCAGGTCTTTGACCTGAAACAGCAATTCATGAACGACACGGCTGAACTGCGGAAGGGCATGCTGGTCAAGCGGGCCGAGCTGACCCAACTGTGGAAGGCGGAACAGCCGGACGAAAAGGCCATCCAGGCCAAAGTCAAGGAATTGGGCGTTCTCAAGACCCAATTCATGGAAAAGGCCGTGGCCCAGCGCCTGGCCCTGAAAAAGATTTTTCCGGCCATGGGCATGGGCCCCTGCCCCATGATGGGTCCCGGCAAAGGCCCCGGCTCCATGATGCATCCTGGCATGTGTCCTTACGGCCAGGGCAACTGTCCTGCACTCGGCCAAGGCCCAGATAAAGGACCAGGAGCCGGCGCCGGCCTTATGCCCGGCTCTGATGAGGTCGCGGATTTGGCTGACCCTCAGGACCTGGAAATGGCCGCCAACCCGGAAGCCGGCTGGTAAATCAACTTTTAACTGCAACCCTGGGCGGGGCGGCGGGACCCAAAACCCCCGCCGCCCACCCGGCGATTGTGCAGGTCACCATCATCTCAGGGGGAGGGACGTGTGGAACACCTGGCAATTATTTTAGTGTGCCTGGGCGTATTTGCCCTTATCTGGACTTCGGTGCGCACGAATCAGGGACGAAACCGGCGGGGGCCCGGGAAGTGAAAAGCCCTGCCGTTCTTTAGATATATACCTCTCTTTACCTCTCTTCTTCATCTTCTAACAGGGGTCAGTCTCCGGACTGGCCCCTCCTTTTTTTCGTGACGGGTTGGCGTTCCCTCTATCAAAGGGACTTTGGTTTTTTGATTCTTTGAACCCCCCTTATACCATTTTCGCTTTGAGAGGAAACATTCGTAGGGGCCGACACATGGGTCGACCCACGTTGACGGGCGGACACACGGGTCCGCCCCTACACGTTTGATGCAGGTCATTATGAAAATGGTATTAAAGGGGGGCAGGGGGGATTTGTCTTCCCTCAGAGCTATAGGGCGGGAAAGGGAGAGCGCATACCGCCTCTGGTTATCTGAGGCCCGGGGGCGCTCCGGTCAATATGCCACCAGTTTGCTCACTTCCTCTTTACTGAAGTAGCCGTCCCGGTTGGCATCAAACATGAGAAATCTCCGTCTGCCCCCGGCCTGAAACTCCCCCTGGCTTAACTTCTGATCCCGGTTTGAGTCGATGCGTTTAAAACCCTGCAAAATTTTTTGGGCAAAATTAGTTTTACCGGCCGCAACTTCCTCCCGGCTGAGATAGCCGTCCTTGTTCGTATCAAGCCTGACAAACTGCGTTTCCCGCCAGGCCGTGAATTCGGCGGGGCTGACCTTGCCATCCCGGTTGGTGTCAAGTTTTTGGAAAAAGTCTTCATCCGGCGCCGTGGCCATGGACGGCGGAGCGGGGCTGGGCGGGGCCAGGGCTAGTGCTGGGGTTGCCGGCGCGGGCTGGGAAATTTCAGGTTCTGGCAAAACCGGAGCTGGGGATGGTGGTGGGACTGAAGAAGGTGCCGGCGCTGGAGCGACCGCTTGAGGGGCTGGAGCAACCGGTGGGGTTGGGGCGGCGGCAGGCGGCGAAGGTGCCGGTGATTGGGGAGTAGGCGGGCTAAGCTGCAACCCAGGCCGGGAGGAGAACCAACCCGATTTCCACAGCCCCAGGGATGCCCCCGCCAGGAGCAGCAGGCCTAAAGCAACGAGGGCTGACATCGACCGGTGAGGCTGGGGCGCCTTGGGGGCGGCCTCCCTCACCACCGTAACCCGCGGTTCCAGGAGGACCCGGTAGGCCCCCACCGGCCGGGCAATATTTTTTACTTCTTTTTCCCCCAGGAACTCGTATCCCAGGGGCAACTTGGTTTCAATGTGATCAAACGCGGTCCTGGAGATGCAAATCCCGCCGGGGTCTGCCAGGGCCTCCAGCCTGGCCGCGATGTTGACGCCGTCCCCGTAAATTTTCTCCCCTTCCTCGATCACATCTCCCAGGTTAATGCCGATGCGGAACTGCATCCGGCGGTTATCCGGGAGCTCGGCGTTGCGGACCTGGAGTTCCTTTTGCACCGCCACCGAACACTGGACCGCATCGACCACGCTGTTAAATTCGGCCAGCACTGCGTCGCCGGGCGCATCCACCACCCGGCCGCGATGCTGCTTGATGAGGCTCTCCATGACGCTGTGGCACATATTGAGAGTTTGCAGGGTGGCGGATTCATCTTCACCCATCAACCGGCTGAAGCCTACCACAT
>JBAQHL010000408.1:0-8009 GCA_049288295.1 Desulfobaccales bacterium | reverse complement strand
TGCGACTGCGACCCCGAGGACCTGGAGGAGCGCCGCCAAAAGGCCCTGGCCCGGGGCGACAAGCCCCGCTATGACGGCCGCTGCCGGGAGCGAGGCCTTACGGCCGGGGGCAAGGCCGCGGTGCGCTTCAAGACCCCCCATACCGGCGTCACCTTTTGGGAAGACCAGATGAAGGGGCACATCGCCTTTGAAAACCGGGAACTGGACGATCTCGTCATCATGCGGGCTGACGGCATTCCCACCTACAATTTGGCCGTGGTGGTGGATGACATCACCATGGAGGTCTCCCACATCATCCGGGGGGATGACCACATCAGCAACACGCCCCGGCAGATTTTGATTTACGAGGCCCTGGAGGCGGCCCCCCCGCTTTTCGGCCACATGCCCCTGATGCTCGGGAAAGACCGCACCAAGCTGTCCAAGCGCCACGGGGCTTTATCGGTGCTGGCCTACCGGGACCGGGGCATTCTGCCCCACACCCTGAACAACTACCTGGCCCGCCTGGGCTGGTCCCACGGCGATCAGGAGATCTTCAGCCGGGATGAGCTTATCCAGTTCTTTTCCCTGCACCAGGTGGGCAAAGCCCCGGGGGTCCACGACGACGAAAAGCTCCTGTGGCTGAACAGCCATTATATAAAAAGCAGCACTAACGCGGAGCTGGCCGGGGAGCTCATACCCTTCCTGGCCCCCCTGGAGATCACCGCACCCGACCCTGACTTTCTGGCCAAGGTGGCGGCCACTCTTAAAACCCGAAGCAAAACCCTGGTGGAAATGGCGGCAGCCGCCCGCTTCTACTTCCAGGACCCCCGGCCCTACGAAGCCGCGGGCGCGAAAAAATTCCTCACTGCGGCCAGCGCGCCTGTCCTGCGCAACGCCATGCAGGCCCTGGAAAATCTGCCGGACCTCACCGAAGACACCCTCACCGGCATGCTCAAGGCCCTGGCGGACCAGGCCGGCGTCAAACTGGTGGCCGTGGCCCAGCCCCTCAGGGTGGCCCTCACCGGCCGCACCGCCAGTCCCAGCCTGACTGACGTTATTGCCCTCCTGGGCGTCAAGGAAAGCGCCAGGCGCCTGGCGGATGCCCTGGATTTTATTGATCAGGGGGAAAAGACCCCTTGATTCTCCCTGAATAACCGAAACCATACAGAGGAGGTCGTGCAGTATGGCCGCACATCATGACACCCATGCACAACATGACAAACCTGAGCCCGCTTACCGGAAAAAACAAGCCCTGTTAGTCATCCTGGTCTTTGCTTGTATCGTGGGGGCTTTTCTGATGCCCGGGCTGTATACGTCTGTGGGGGCCATTCTCATCGCCTGCGCCCTCATCGCGGTGGCAGCCAAGATGCAGCCGGAAGCACCCGCTGACGACCACCATTAGGAAGTGACCAGTAATCAGTGATCAGTGATCAGTAATTTCCTGCAAATTCCCTATCAAGGTCAGTTGTTCACTGATTATTTGGTTAACTACCACAAGTTACTGGTTTCTGGTTAATGATCACCGGTTGGGCACTGGAATCTGGTAACTAATAACTGGTTACTGGTAACTGACCACTGCTCAAGGAGGGACTCATGCGAATTGCGTTGATTGGGCAGGCGACGTTTGGTGCGGATGCCTTAAAGGGTCTATTGGCGAAAGGCCGCCAGGTGGTGGGGGTTTTTTGCCCGCCGGACCGGGGAGAGAAACTCGACCCCCTGAAAGAAGCGGCCCTGGCCGCAAACCTTCCGGTTTTTCAGCCCAGGCGCATGAAGGATCCGGAAGCCTATGACCAGATGGTGTCCCTTAACCCCGACCTGGCCGTGCTGGCTTTCGTCACAGAAATTGTCCCCGGCAAAGTTCTGGCGGTCCCCAAAACCGGCTCCATTTGCTACCATCCCTCCATCCTCCCCAAATACCGGGGGGCCTCGGCCATAAACTGGGCCGTCATCAACGGCGAGCCCAAAACCGGTCTCTCCATTTTTTGGGTGGACGCGGGCATCGACACCGGTGACATCCTGCTCCAGAAGGAAGTGGAGGTCGGCCCGGAGGAGACCACCGGGGAGGTTTACTTCAACAAGCTTTACCCCATGGGGGTGGCCGCGGTCATCGAGGCCGTGGACCTCATCGCCGCGGGCAAGGCGCCCCATATTGCCCAGGATCACAGCAAAGCTACTAATGACCCTCCTTGCGACGAGAAAGTGGCGGGGCTTGACTGGCAGAAACCCGGACGGGCCGTGTTTAATTTCATCCGGGGCTGCGACCCCCAGCCCGGGGCCACCACCTCGTTTCGGGGGGAGAAAGTCAAGCTCTACAACGCCAGGTTCGTGGAAGCGGCCCACCAGGCTGCACCCGGCGAAATCCTGGAAGTGACTGACAAGGGTATTAAGGTCGCGGTTCAGGGGGGCGCGGTTCTCATTACCCGGTTCCGCACCAAGGAATTGGGCAAAGTCAAGGCCCCGGATTTCATGAAGGCCAGGGAGCCCAAGGCCGGGGAACAATTCGAGTAATTACTGCCAAGGTGTATTGCCGGCGTTTAACCGGCGGCGAGACCGCCCGTGACGGCAGGATATTTTTGCGCCACGCGCGGAGGAGACTATGGATCTTATCAGAGGAATTTCCCGGAGCATGCAGAGTGTGACTGGAAGCGGCGCCGCCGATGACTTCACCCGGGTCGGCTCGGATCTGGTGCAACTCAAGGCCAAGGTCAGAGAGGAAATCCAGGCCAGCACCGCGGAGGGCATTCTCGGCATTATTCAAAAATTGGAAAATAATGTCATGCTTCATCCCGATGAAAGGCAGTTGGTGGGCCTCTGGGTGGTGGGGGACGCCGAGGGTTACACCAAGATGGAGAATGACCTGGGAAAATGGCGGGATGAGTTTCGCCGTCTCGGAGGCATCCTGGAGAGTTTTGAGGGCCAGTCCGCTTCCCCCCAGGCTTTGGTGGAGGTCCATGGCGTATTGGAGGACGCGGTCCGGCTCACCGCAGACATCTCCCATTTCCTGGAAAAGAAGGAACGGGTGGAGCGCTTTCACACCGCCATCAACAATCTGAGTCCGGATGACGCCAGGTTCATAGCATCCATGCTCAAATCCATGTTGGCCAGCGAGGAAATGTAGATAGATAATGAGCTTTGAGCTTTGAGCGGTAAGCTTTAAGCCTTAGGCTTTAAGCTTTGAAATCCTAAGAATTTTAGTTTATTACTTTGAACCTTGAACGTGAGACTTATGCGAAAATCCTAAAATTGTCATTCTGATGGAGCGAAGCCACCAAGGAAGACGTTTCGCCGGGAACACAGGCATCTTGCCTGTGCCACAGGCGGGACGCCTGTGCTCCAGAGATATGTTGAACCTTGAAATAAATAAGGAACGCGTTTGGACACCACCCAACTAAAAATGCGCTATCTCACCGCCAACTTCATCGGGCTGGCCATGATCGGCTCGGTGTTCCTCTACGTTGTGGTGGTGGAGGTCTTGAAACGATTTCTGGCGCCCTTCACCGGCTACGCCAACCTCACCCCGGACCAGGTGCAGACCCTGAAGTATGCCTTTGTGGCCCTGGCCCTGGCCAATTTCTTTCTCATCAAATATATTCCGAAGATGTTGGGGTCCCGCTCCGTAGAGCAACTGCTGACGACGACCATCATCACCTTGGCGCTGTGCGAGTCCGTGGCGGTCCTGGGGCTCGTCCTCTTTCTCCTGGCCGGCAACGCCATGGATTTTTATCTGTTCATGTTTCTGTCCCTGTTTTACTTCTGGTTTTTTTTCCCCAAGTACCAGGATTGGGAGGACAGGTTGGGGACACAACCCGCAAAAAGAGCCAAGGAAGTTTGAAATGAATGTTCTGGGAAAAGAGCCAATATAAAAGCTATAAGCTTTAAGCAGTAAGCTATAAGCTTTTTCTTTTGGCTTAGAGCTTATGGCCTACCGCTTATAGCCTTTTGGACTTTTCATGAAACAAGTCGGCATCTACTACCACCCCTCTTTCAGCCGCAAGAGCTACATGACCGTGGGGAACCGCCTGCGGGACTTCCCCGAGGCCCTGGATGAGGTGCTCAAGCTCCCCAACGTGCGGCTGTTTGAGTCCCCCCGGGTGGCAGCAGAGCTCATCCTCAAGGTGCACGCCCCGGAAATCATACCCATGGTGGCCCGGGACGGCATGTGTTCCACGGCCTACGAATCGGTGGGCGGGGTGGTGGCGGCCATGGAGGCCCTGGCCACAGGGGAGTTGGAGCGGGCCTTCTGCTTTATCGGCGCAGGGGGCCACCATGCCGGCTACCGCCAGTTCTGGGGGGCCTGCTGCTTTAACGACGTAGTCATCGCCCTGACCCGCGTGCGGGAGACCAGCCCCTGGCGTCGTTTTGCCATTGTGGACACCGACGCCCACCACGGCGACGGCACCCGCCAGCTCGTGCAGGACGACCCCGAGGTGCTGCATATCTGTTTTTGCGGCGGGGACTATATCTCTCCTGACGGGTCCAAGGTTGACGTGGACGTTTACCGGCTGGGCTGGAAAACTGACGTCAATAAGCTCTATGTGGACAAGGTCCGCCGGGAACTCCCCCGCATTCCCCAATTCAAGCCGGATCTTCTGGTCTGGTATTACGGTTTTGACACCCACGCCGACGATTACGGCTCCATCGGTCTTTCTGAAGAGGCCTTTTTCGAAATCTGCGACCTCATGCTCTTTGTCTCTGAAGAAACCGGCATCCCCCTCCAGGTGGTCTTGGGGGGCGGCTCCATATCCTACCTCGCTTTGAACACCATTCCCGAAATCATCCGGAGATTGGCCGCAGGCTGACTGCCGACCATCATCTTCCCTAACAGGCTCCCTTCAATTTGTTATGCCCGTCAAATCCCCCTGAATCCCCCTTTAGAAAAGGGGGAATTGGGCTTTACTGATATTTTGAACCCCCCTTTTTTAAAGGGGGGCAGGGGGGATTTGTCTTCTCGGTTTGACCAGATCAGCGGATGGCAAGCCTGTGCCAACAAACTCTTTACAACCTGTTGCATTATCCGGGATAAAGTTTTTTTCAGGTAAGCCCGATGACTACAATGGCGGTCTGGCCAGCTTACCCGCATACCAGGAAGTGCGCATGAAGAGATACAATTCTGGTTTTTACCAGGAAGTTTTAGACAATCTTTATGATGGGGTTTATTACGTCGATCACAACAGGCGCATCACCTTTTGGAACAAAGCCGCCGAAAAAATCACCGGATTCAGCCGTCAGGAAGTATTGGGAAAAAGATGCTCCGACAATCTTCTCCGGCATGTCGACGATCAGGGAACCTGTCTCTGCCTGGACGCCTGCCCCCTGGCCCATTCCATAGAGGACGGCCGGCCCAGAGCTGCCGCCGTTTATCTGCACCACAAGGACGGGCACCGGCAGCCGGTGTCGGTGCGGGTGTCGCCTCTCCGGGATGAATCCGGCCGCATTATGGGGGCGGTGGAGGTCTTCAGCGACAATTCTGAAAAGGTGGTGGCGCTCCAACGGCTTAAGGAGTTGGAAAACCTGGCCTACCTCGACTCCCTCACCGGCGTTGCCAACCGCAAGTATCTGGAGATGTTCCTGGACGCCAGGTTCAATGAATTTCGTCGTTATGGCTGGCCCTTCGGCCTGGTCTATGCGGATATCGACCATTTTAAGCGGGTCAACGACGCCCACGGCCACCGGGTGGGCGACCTGGTGCTCAAGATGGTGGCCACCACCCTGTCCCGGAGTTGCCGCTCCTTTGATTTGGCGGGCCGTTGGGGAGGGGAGGAGTTTCTCTGTGTCTTCAGTCATCTCCGCAACCGCCAGCAGCTCAGGCTGACCGCGGAGCGCCTCCGCACCCTGGTGGGGCATTCCTCCCTGCGTCAGGAGGACCAGGCCATTTCGGTGACCATTTCCCTGGGGGCCACCCTGGTCCAGGCTGATGACACCAGCGATTCCATAACCCAGCGAGTGGACCATCTGATGTATCAGAGCAAACACGCCGGACGCAACTGCCTGCATCTTGAATAGCTTAATCCCCGGACCATAATCCACACACCTGCCGGCCTCGGCTCATGGCCAACCGGACCGCCTTACCTCTTCGCCTCGGAAAATGCTTCCTGAAGGACCCGTCTCATACCGGTTTGCAGTTAAACGGTGGCACAGACTTTCCAGCCTGTGCCGGCGCAGGCTGAAGCCTGCGGTTACCAAATATTGCTCTTAGGACGCAACTCGGTCTTAAGCTGCTAAAATTGGTGCGTGAACTGCATTCTCCCTGAATTTCCCGGGCTTGGTTATTCCCCTGGACCATGCTTGACAGGTTCCCAAGCTACAACCTGAGAAGCGCTTGCTGAAAACTGCCCTCCCTGGTGCAGTTTTTGGTCCACATTGCCAATCAGTCCATTTTCCAGTATAATTATTTGATTACATTTTAAGATTTTGAACTTTCTCTGAAAATGATATCGCCCCGTTTAGAAACCATTGAACAGCAGGTTGCCCAACTGGAGGAACGTCTGGCCGACCCCGAGGTCATCCGGACCCAGGAGGTGTATCAGAAGCTCATGAAAGAGCATGCTGAACTCACTCCCCTGGTCCAGGCGTTCCGGCGTTACAAACTCCTCAGCAAAGAGCTGGCCGACAGCCAGTCCCTCCTCAAGGATGAGACCGACGAAGACTTCAAGGACATGGCCCGGGAGGAAGTGCAGTCGCTGAAGGAGCAGCTTGGTCAGGTGGAGGAGGACCTGCGGATGCTGCTCCTCCCCAAGGACCCCAACGACGAAAAAAACGTGCTTCTGGAAATCCGGGCCGGCACCGGCGGCGAGGAAGCCGCGCTCTTCGCGGCCGACCTCTACCGGATGTACAGCCGGTTGGCGGAGCGCAAGGGCTGGAAGCTCGAACTTATGAGTCTTTCCGCCACCGGGCTCGGCGGCATCAAAGAAATCATTGCCCTGATCTCAGGAGACCGGGTTTACAGCCAGCTCAAATATGAAAGCGGCACCCACCGGGTCCAGCGGGTCCCGGAGACCGAATCCCAGGGGCGCATCCACACCTCCGCCGTCACCGTGGCGGTGCTGCCCGAAGCCGAAGACGTGGATGTGCAGATCAGCCCCGAGGAAATTCGCGTCGATGTCTACCGCTCCTCCGGACCGGGGGGCCAATCCGTCAACACCACGGATTCCGCGGTGCGCATCACCCACGTGCCCACAGGGCTGGTGGTCACCTGCCAGGATGAAAAATCCCAGCACAAAAACAAGGCCAAGGCCCTCAAGGTCCTCCAGGCCCGCCTGTTTGACCTCAAGCAGCAGGAGCAGCATCGCCAGATCGCGCAGGAACGCAAAACCCAGGTGGGCACAGGCGACCGCAGCGAACGCATCCGCACCTATAACTTCCCCCAGGGCCGGATAACGGACCACCGCATCGGCCTCACCCTCTATCGCCTGGAGGCCGTCCTGGACGGCGATTTGGACGAGCTTCTCACCGCGCTCACCACCCACTACCGCACCCAGGCCTTGCAGGCCTAAAAGCAGTTTTCTGTTTTCGGTTTTCTGTTTTCGGTCTTGAAAAGTTTTGAGTTTTGAGAAGATCAGGGTGCGCACTGCGCACCGAGAAAAATTGATTACTGAAACTTAATACCAAATAAATGTCAACCAGTCAGGACACCTGGACCATCCTGGCGCTCCTGCGCTGGACCACCGGATATTTTGAGGAAAAAGGCGTTGCTGAGCCCCGGGCCTCTGCCGAGATACTCCTGGCCCACACCTTAGGCTTGGCGCGCCTTGATCTTTACCTGCGACACGACCAGCCCCTCACCCCCGAGGAACTGGCCCGCTTCAAAGCCCTCATCCTGCGCCGCCGCCTGGGGGAACCGGTAGCCTACCTCACCGGCCACAAGGAATTCTGGTCCCTGGATTTTTTGGTGACCCCCGCCACTCTTATCCCCCGCCCGGATACCGAGGTGCTGGTGGAGGCGGTTTTGGATGTGTTCAGGGGAGGGGGCCAGGGACTTCCGCAGGCTGGAAAGCCTGTGCCGCCAGCCCCTACCCTCTCCCCTGAAACCC
>JBAQHL010000407.1:0-1634 GCA_049288295.1 Desulfobaccales bacterium | reverse complement strand
GCCTGGAGGAATCTGACCTGAGAAGGGAGGCTGCTTATCGGGAAATGCAGGAATCCAGCAAGCTGGCCTCCATCGGCCGGCTGGCCGCGGGTGTGGCCCACGAGGTCAACAACCCCCTGGCGATTATTAACGAAAAAGCGGGACTTATTAAGGACCTGGCAGAATTTACTCCGGATTTCCCCAAAAAAGACAGGCTGCTGCCCCTCACCGGCGCCATTTTGCAGTCAGTGGACCGCTGCCGCACCATCACCCAGCGGTTGTTGGGATTTGCCCGGCGCATGGACGTTTCCATCCAGCTGATCAGCCTAAATGAAGTGATAGAAGAAGTCCTGGGATTTCTGGAAAAAGAGGCCCTGCACCGCAATATTGACCTGCAGTTGAATCTGGCCAAGGACCTGCCCAGGATTGCCTCCGACCGGGGGCAGTTGCAGCAGGTCTTTTTGAATATCTTAAACAATGCCTTCGATGCGGTGGCCGATGGCGGCAAGGTGGCCATCACCAGTTTTGAAGTTGAAATGGATACCGTGGGAGTAACCATCCAGGACGACGGCCAGGGCATGACCCAGGAAACCATGGAGCACCTGTTTGAGCCGTTCTTTACCACCAAAAAAGGTTACGGCACGGGATTAGGTCTTTCCATCACCTACGGTATCATCAAGAAATTGGGGGGAGACATCAAAGTCAAAAGTCAGTTTGGAGTCGGGACCACCTTCACGGTGTTTTTGCCGGAAAGGGCTTTGGCTGTGACAGGGGAATGATATATGGGAAACATGCGGGTGCTCCTGGTGGACGATGAAGCAGAGTTTGTCTCAGCCCTGGCTGAACGCTTGAATATGCGGGGATTTGACGCTCAGACCGCCACCTCCGGGGAGGAAGCTTTAGGGAAGATCAACTCATCGCCGCCGGACGTGGTCCTGTTGGATGTCTTGATGCCCGGCATGAACGGCCTGGACGTGCTCAAGCGCATTAAAGCGGCGCATCCTCAGGTGCAAGTCATTCTCCTGACGGGGCGCGGCTCCTGGGACGGGATCCAGGGGGTGCGGGAAGGGGCGTTTGATTGTCTCATGAAGCCCATCCAGATCGAAGAACTGATGCAGATCATGGCCGATGCCATGGAAAGCGGTCAGAAAAACCGGACCCGGGAAGGAGGATAGGCGTGCGGGACCTTGAAATGGCTTTTGTGGGGAAAATTGCCGCCAGCATGACCCATGAGATCAAGAACACCTTGGCCATCATCCTGGAGTCCTCCGGCTTGCTTTCGGATATTATTACCTTGTCCCAGGAAGGCTCTTTCCCCCACAAAGAAAAATTCCAACGGGTCTTGGGCAACATCAACGACCAGGTCAAACGGGGGGTGGACATCACCACCCGGCTCAACCAGTTCGCCCACAGTATGGACGAGCCCCTGGTCTCCATCCAGGTGTCCGCGCTCCTAGACCAGATTGTCATGCTTATGCGCCGCCTGGCCAAACGCCGGGGGATTGAGCTCAAGATTGCGGCCCCTGACCGGGACCTGTCCTTCATGAGCGACCCCTTTCGCCTGCTCCTGGTAATTGGGTCGATTATTGAACAACTGGTTGAGTCCCTGGAGTCCGGGGGCCAAATTATCCTTCAACCCCAGGGCGACCATGAGG
>JBAQHL010000406.1:0-3274 GCA_049288295.1 Desulfobaccales bacterium | reverse complement strand
AGATGACGGCGCGCACCAAGACGGCCCAGGCCCAGGTCCTGGGTGATTATATGATCCCCGGCACCTTTGTGGCCCACAGCCCGGCTGACCTGGCCGCCAAACTGGGGGAGCCCCGCCTGGCAGGCCCGGTGGTTTCCAAGCGAGACCGGGCACACCTGGGGTTGGGCGTGAGCTTCTGGCCGAGCCTTGAGGTGCTTTACAGCCTGGCGGCCCTCCAGCCCCTGCCTTTTCCCCTGGTGGTCCAGCCCTTCCTGGAAGGGGCCCGGGACTTCAGGGTCTTGGTGGTGGGCGACTATACCGAGGCTTATGAGCGGCTTAATCCCGAGGGTTTCCGGAAAAATCTTTTTCAGGGCGGGGCCTTTCGTGCCCTAGAGGTGAACCCCGAACTTCTCTCCTTCTGCCGGGGGGCCATGGCCCGGGCCAGGTTTCCCTATGCTGTGCTTGACGTGCTCATGGGCCCAGAAGAAAAGCCCTATCTGTCGGAAATTAATTTTCACGCCGGTCTCAAGGGCTCCCGACTCGGGCAGGAAGAGTTCCGCCGCCGGGTGCAAGCCCATCTGGGAGAGTATCAGCGCCGATGGGAAGGCTCCTCGACGACCCTAACCTAAGAAACCGCATCCGGGTGTTTGCCGACAGGCACGCAGCGGGGAAGCGCCTGGCTGACATGCTGGCCGACTACCGGGGGAAAGCCCTCCGGTTGTTTGCCATCCCCGCCGGCGGCGTCCCCGTGGCCGCGCCCATCGCCCGAACGCTTAAGGCCCCCCTGGACCTCATCATTGTCCGCAAAATTCAGCTCCCCTGGACCACGGAGGCGGGCTTCGGGGCCCTGGACCCGGAAGGGACGCCCCTGTTCAACGAAATGTTGTTGAGCCGTATGCCTCTCACCCCTGAGCAGATTGACGCTCAAGTGGCCAAGACCCTGGAAAACGTGAAGGAACGGGAGAAAAGGCTCCGGGGGGGCCGCCCCTATCCGGAGCTGGCGGGTGCTGCCGTAATCATCGTGGACGACGGCCTAGCTTCGGGTTACACCATGCGGGCTGCGGTGGGTTTTTTAAAGAACAAAGGGGCCGGCGCCCTCATTATCGAGGTGCCCACGGCCCTGGACCGCCCCGCCCAGGCGCTCCTGCCCCAGGTGGACCTGCTGGTTTGCCCCAACCTCCGGGGCGGCCTGTCCTTCGCCGTGGCGGACGCCTATGAAAACTGGTATGATGTGGACGAAAAAGAGGTGCTGGACCTGCTGGCGAGTCTATCTCAAACCTGAAACAACATTTGAGACTGCTCCGAAAAGTTGGGACTAGAGGACTTAAGATTGTGGCTGCATTTTTCAGGAGGCCCTGGTAAAACCTCCATGAAGCCCACCCGCCGACCTGCTCAGGCTTCCTGTTATTCCCAGGCATTTATCGGGCTCTCCCTGGCCCTGCTCCTGGCAGGCTGCAGTCAGGAGCCTGCCAAGCCCTCCTTTGCCCCCCGGCCCTTGCCTGCGGACCAGTCACCGCCCCAGGTGGGGCCGCCGTCCCAGGCCGAGCCCGGACCCGTGGCCGAACAGGTCCTCAAGGTCGTCAAAGACCGGAGCGGCCGGCACAGCGCCCGAGTGGTGCAGCGGGACCACAAAAAAATGGTCATTTGCGACGATCAACCCGGCCCGGAATACGATCAGATAGGCGAGGTGGCGTTCAGCGAGGATGGCCTGTCTCTGGCCTATGAGGCCCAGAGAGGCAAGGAACGTTTCGTGGTCCTGGACGACCGGGAATGGCCCCTGAAAGCCGCGGTGGTGCACGACAGTTTCAGGGTGAGCCCCGACAATAAACGTCTGGCCCTGGTGGCCCTGACCGGCGACAAGTGGCAGGTCATGGTGGACGGCCGCCCCGAGCCGCCCTTTGACTTCATTTTCATGGAGACCCTGAGGTTCAGCCCCAACAGCCGGCACACCGGCTACCTGGCCATGAAGGGGAAAAAGCTCCAGGCGGTAGTCAACGGCAGGGCCCGGGGGGAGTGGGATATTGTGAGCGCCGGCAACAAGGCCCTGGAGGAATTATTGGCTGAGGCAGAAAACGTGGAGGTGCCGCCCAAAATGGAGGATCAGCAAAGATGAGCCACCGGGATCTCCCATCCCCGCACCTCACCTGCGGCCCCCTTCCCCTGGACCGGGTGGGTTTCGACATCGACGGAGTGGTGGCGGACATCATGACCACCTTCCTGGATATGGCCCAGGAGCGCTACGGCCCCCACCCCTTCGGCTATAACGACATCACCACCTTTTATCTTGAAGATTGCCTGGGGTTCGACTCCCAGATCGTGGAGAGCCTCATCCGGGAGCTCATCGACCGGCCCCACGAACTGGCGGTGGAGCCCTTTCCCCAGGCCGTCCCTGTGCTCTCCCGCCTGGCCGAGGAAGCCCCCCTGGTCTTTGTCACCGCCCGGGACCGCCCCAAACCCATCCAGCTCTGGCTGAACCGCACCCTGGCGCCGGTGCCGCCCCGCTCCATCTGGGTCATGGCCACCGGCGACCCCGACACCAAGCTGCACTACCTCAGGGCCCACGCCATCGAATATTTCGTGGAGGACCGCTTAGAAACCTGCTTCGACCTGGCCCGCCAGGGTATCACCCCCATCGTTTTTGCCCAACCCTGGAACCGGAGGCCCCACCCCTTCCTGGAGGTCAGCGGCTGGCTGGAATTGGCCGACCTCCTTTTCGACAATAATAGGAATAGGCAATGAGGGTGGGGTTTTTGCCTGGTTCCCAAGCTGGGCTGGGGAACGCCAAGAGGGTCCTGCCAAGCTTAACGCGAAAGGCGGGAGGCGCTGCGCTTTCCCGCCCTACCACTGCTGAGCCCCGGGCAGGAGTTCGGTAATGCAATCTATGTCTACCACTCGGATGAGGGATATGGTGCGGTTAGATTGCCAGTTGATATGTTTCTACTGAGAGCAGGTATCATTCAATGCGCCATCTTGACATTTTTTAAGAAATGCCATCAAAATTTGTCGCCTTCCCAAAATGGTTCAATATGGTTTAAGGGGCCGAAATAGAGGGGTGATGGGTGTAAAACCACATTCTTTCAGGGGAAAACTCTCCGTTCCCCATCCCGGGAGAGGACCCGGGAGACCGGATCTCAGGTCCGGCCCCTGGTAGGCCAAGGATTAGGTTGAGGGGGAATTGATGCCGGTGTCTTCAAGTTCTTTCCTTCCTCTCAGCGATCAACGCAGCCAGACGCGCTGACCCGCCCCGGGTCCTGCCGTCGTTGAGCTTGAATGGGGGGTAGTCCTGGGCTGGACC
>JBAQHL010000405.1:0-4592 GCA_049288295.1 Desulfobaccales bacterium | reverse complement strand
CCGGGCGCATCCACCACCCGGCCGCGATGCTGCTTGATGAGGCTCTCCATGACGCTGTGGCACATATTGAGAGTTTGCAGGGTGGCGGATTCATCTTCACCCATCAACCGGCTGAAGCCTACCACATCAGCCATGAAGACCGCGCTGAGCTTCCGTTTGAAGTCCGATGTGTCCATGGTGTTCTTCCTCCTGACTCTGACCTTGAAAGATAGACGTTCAAAGTTTCAGGGAGGTGGAGGGTGCGCTCTGCGGACCGGTTGGCGGGCGGAGATGAAGTCCCCCCCGGCCCAGTCATTCCTATGGAAAGAGCCCGGGGCCCAGGAGTATGGCTAACACGGAAAAGCTCAACTTTTAATATATATCTATTATAGCATAAAGCATTGCTCGAGAGGTTAAGAGCTTTTCTATTAATGACTCCATTGAGTAATCTTCTCTGGGACTTGACTGATAAGCCGCCAGGAACGGGGCTTGGGGATAACCCTGGTGAAACTTGCAAAAAGGTGAAAATGGGATTATTTTAAATAAATAAGGTAATTTTGGGTTCTTTATGAATATTCTGCCGATTCGCAAGTTTCCCGATGAGGTCCTCAAGCAGCGGGCTGAAGAAGTTACTGATATCAATGGAGATTTGCAGCAACTCATAGACGCCATGGGGGCTACCCTGTACCGGGCCCCGGGGTTGGGCCTGGCTGCCAATCAGGTGGGCGACCTGCGCCGGATTATTGTTTTTGATGTAACCCCCCAGGACGGCCCCCGGAACCTTCAGGTTATCATTAACCCATGCATCACCGCCTGTGAAGGCGACCTGGTCCACAACGAGGGATGTCTGTCGGTCCTGGATTTTTCCGCGGAGGTGCGCCGGAGCGCCAAGCTATGCGTCAGCGGGGTGGACCGGCACGGCAAGCCCGTCACGGTGGAGGCCGAGGGTCTCAAGGCGGTGGTGCTGCAGCACGAAATCGACCACCTGAACGGCATCCTGTTCATCGACCGCATCAGCCGCCTGAAACGGGGGCTTTACGTGCGGCGGCTGAAAAAGCAAGCGGCGGCCAAGTGAAAAAGGGTCCCTGGCGCGTCATCTTCCTGGGCACTCCCCAGTTTGCGGTGCCATCCCTGACAGCCCTCCTTGAGGCCGGTGAGGATATCATCGCGGTCATCACCCAGCCCGACCGGCCCCGGGGCCGGGGCCAGAAAGTAAGCCCCTCCCCGATAAAAGAGCTGGCCCTGAGCCATGGCCTGAAGGTCCTGCAGCCGGTGCGCCTCAAGGACCCGGAGTTTGTGGCCGCCCTCAGGGAACTGGCCCCGGAGCTCATGATCGTCACCGCGTACGGGCGCATCCTCACCCACGAGATGCTGGCCCTTCCCAGTGTGGGCTTTTTGAATGTCCATGCCTCCCTCCTGCCCCGGCACCGGGGGTCCGCGCCCATTAACTGGGCCCTGATCCGGGGAGACCAGGAGACTGGGGTTACCATTATGTGGGTGACCTACGAAGTTGACACCGGCCCTCTCTTTCTCCAGGAACCGGTCCCCATTGGGCCTTCAGACATCGCCGGCACCCTGGCCACCAAGCTGGCGGACCGGGGAGGGACCCTCCTGGTGCAGGCTTTGGATATGCTGCGCCGGGGGGAGGGTCTCAAGCTCACCCAGCCCGACACCGGCATTACCTATGCTCCGCCCATCCGGGCCGAGATGCGCCAGATCCAATGGGAGCAGCCGGCCCCGGAAGTGGCCGGCTGGATCAGGGGCCTGGACCCCAAACCGGGGGCCTACACCCTCTGGCAGGGCAAGCGCCTGCGGCTGTTCGGGGGCCGGGTGGAAATGCCTGCCGGCCAAATTTCTGTCCCCGGCAAGATCCTGGGAGTAATTGACGGCCGCCTGGAAGTGGCCTGCGGCCAAGGCACGGTGAGCATAACCGACATCCAGCAGGCCGGTCACAAGCGCCTACCTGTGGAAGAATTTTTGCGGGGGCAAAATCTGTTCGGCCAGGTTTTAGGATAACCTCAAATCATGACGGAGACCGGTCCCATCCTGAACGGCGGCAATTCCCTCAAGCCCCAGAAACGCATTTTCCTGGCGCTGCTCACGGTGACCTGCCTTCTGTTCACCCTGCTTTTGGCCCTCCTCTGGTACGTCCCCTACAAGGGCCTGGCCAATATCCACGCCTGGCTGCCTCTCGTCCTGGGCATTGCCTTTGGGGTTTTTCTGCTCCTGGTTTTCGCCGGGGTGACCATCCTGGCCCTCACCGTGCTTCTGGGCCGGGATCTGCCTTTCTCCCGCAGCCTCAGGGGGGTGCTGGTCAAGGTGCTTCTGCCCTTGATGAGCGGCGTCGGCAAGCTTTTCGGCGTGTCCAAGGACCAGGTGCGGCGCTCCTTCATCGAAATCAACAACCAGTTGCTCCTGGCCGCCCATCCCCGGGCCACTCCCGACAGGCTGCTTTTGCTTATGCCCCACTGCCTGCAGTTTCACGAGTGCGAATTTCGCATCACCGGCAACACGGTGCACTGTCAGCGCTGCGGCCAATGCAATATCAGCGGGCTGGCCGAGCTTTCCGACAAATACGGGGTGGGCCTGGCCGTAGCCACCGGGGGGACTTTGGCCCGGCGCATCGTGGTGGAACGCCGCCCCAAAATCATCATCGCGGTGGCCTGCGAACGGGACCTGGCCAGCGGCATCCAGGACAGCTACCCCTTGTTCATCTACGGCATCATTAACCGCCGGCCTCACGGCCCCTGCTACGACACCGAGGTGAACTTGGAAAGGGTGGAGGAGGCCTTGAAGATTTTCCTGCTGCCCCCGGCGCCCAAGGCCCCTGCAGCTTCTCCAAAATGAATCACCCAGTCTAAAGTTATTTTAAAGACCGTGGTTTATAAGCCCTGGTCTCCCCCGCAAAGAATGAAAGGACGGTGGGCAGAGCCCACCCTACGCTTTGTGTGAACCCTGAATCCAGAACTTTTACCGTGAAGATTCCCCGTAGGGGCGACGCATGCGTCGCCCTTACAGCAGATTTTCATTTTCGGGGATGGCCTAAAGATAGGGTCATGAACGTTTCAGGACAGCCGCTCATGAGCCTTTGGCTCTCTCAAAACCATGAAAAGACCGGTGGCCCAGGTTTTCAAATTGTGCCTGGACGGGCTGGAAGCCCGTCCTACCGTTCCCAGGTATGGTTGTGGGCAGTAGAGGCGTTCGAACTTTTCAAGACAGCCGCTAAAGCATGCGGCTCCCTAAAAATATGCCAACACCTGGTGGCACAGGTGTCCTCACCTGTGCACCCCAACCGTTTTCGGACCACTTCGATGCTGCGCAGTGCGGCCCCTACACCTTCTTTGAACTTTGAACCTTGAACTTTTCAAGAAGTAAAAATTCCTTGAAACCACCCCCTGCCCAGCCCTCCGCCCGGGAACTGGCCCTCCACATCCTCGCGACCGCCGAGGCCCGGGACCGGCACGTGGAAGACCTCCTGGCCGAGGCCCTCAGGAAGCATCCGGATATCTCCAGGCAGGAACGCGCCTTTTTGTTGGAACTGGTCCAGGGCGTGAAGCGTTGGGAGCTGCGCCTGGACTATGTGCTGGCCCGGCTTGCCAAACTGCCCTGGCGCAAGGTGCATCCCCTGGTGCGCCAGATTCTACGGCTAGCTGCCTACCAGATTCTCTTTTTGGATAAAATTCCCGCCCACGCCGCAGTGGACGAAGCCGCCAATCTAGCCCGGTCTCGGCGGCTCCCCACCAGCCACGTGGGTTTTATCAACGCCATTCTCCGCCGACTGTGCAGAGGCGAGGCGCCTCCTCTCCCGAAGTTGGAGGACGACCCGGCGGCGGCCCTAGCCGCGTTCAGCGCCCACCCCGGCTGGCTGGTGGCGCGTTGGCTCTCCCGCTATGGGCTCGAGGAAACCCGAGCTCGCCTGGAGGCCAATAACCGGGTGCCCCCACTTACCGTGCGGGTGAATACTCTTAAAACTGACCGGGAGAGCTTGATTGCCCGCCTGGACCAGGAAGGCGTCAAGGCGGTAATCTGCGCGTATTCCCCGGTGGGTCTGGTCTTCATGGAGGTCCACCAGGCTCCCGCCACCCTGCCGTCTTACCGGGAAGGCCTGTGGCTTTTCCAGGACGAGGCCGCGCAACTGGCAACCTTCCTTCTCCCTTGGGCTCCGGGACAGCGCCTCCTGGAAGTGGGCGCCGGCCGGGGGGGCAAAACCACGCACCTGGGGGAAAAGCTCCAAAACCAGGGGCTCATCCTGGCCGTGGACCTCCATCGCCAGCGCCTTATGAGCCTAAAGCAAAACCTCAAGCGTTTCGGGGTGACCATGGCCCAACCCCTGCGGGCCGACGCCACCCAAGCGCTGCCCGTCAAGCCCGGCAGCCTGGACGCGGTCATCATCGACGCGCCCTGCTCCGCCCTGGGCATCCTGCGCCGTCACCCGGAGATCAAAACCCGCCTTGAGGAAAAGGACCTGGCCACCTTCCCCCCCCGTCAACGGCGGATGCTGGAGGCGGCCGCGCCCCTCCTCAAAGCGGATGGCCACCTCCTTTACATCACCTGCACCACCGAGCCCGCGGAAAACGAAGACCTGGTGGCCGGATTTTTGGCGGACCACCCGG